>CALPRR020000095.1 GCA_943326025.2 Candidatus Kuenenia stuttgartensis
CTTATATGGTTTAAATTTAAACTGTAATTAATCTTTTTGGACAGCTCCATTTCTACTTATTTCTTATCTTAATGTGTCTAAAAAATTTAGAACACGAAACTCATCAACTATTTATCCTTCCACTCATCAAAAGATCCGTCTTCTTTGTTGGCTTCTTCGATTAATTTTTTCCAATCGTAACTTCCGTCATCCGTATCTTTTAACACGTCTTTGTATTCAGCTAACGACATCTCATAATGCTCGATGTCTTCTCCTGTGTATTCTTCGATTGCTTCTAACAATGGTTTTTCTTCTTTACTGCAAAATGAAATCGCTTGACCTCTTTTGTTTCCTCTTCCACAACGTCCGCAACGGTGAACGTAATTTTCTGGATTATCTGGAACATCGTAATTCACCACATAATCAATTGAAGGAATGTCGATACCTCTTGCCGCTACATCAGTTGTGATCAACACTCGATTTTCACCTGAGCGAAAACGATCCAAGATTACAAAACGATCTTTTTGTTCAATCCCACCGTGCAACGCTTCAGATTTGATACCAACACGTTCCATTGCCGCAACAATTCTTTCAACACGTACTTTTGTTCTGGCAAATACAACAAATTTATTTTCATCGTATTCCTTCAAAACATTTTCCAAGAAGAATCTTTTATCATCCATCTCTACCATCACAACAGCATGATCGATGTTCTCTGCTACTGGATTTTGAGGTGAAATTTGAATTCGAATCGCATCTCTTACTAAGGTATATGCTAAAGTTTTAATTTTCTTGGTAATCGTCGCTGAGAAAAATAACGTCTGACGTTTCTTTGGAATATGTTTCAACACATCTTGGATATCTTTCAAAAATCCCATGTCTAACATTAAATCCGCTTCGTCTAAAACTAAAAATTCCAATTGCGAAATATCTAAATGTCCTTGAGAAATCAAATCGAACATTCTTCCTGGTGTAGAAACCAACACGTCGATTCCATTGTTTAATGTTCGAATTTGTTGCTCTTGTTCTACTCCACCAAATAAACCAAATGTTTTAATTGATGTTTCTGAACCAATTTCTCTAAAAACTGCAGCATTTTGTTTCGCTAATTCTCTTGTCGGAACCATCACTAAACATCGAACACCTTTGTAATTCTTATGCGTTTTCGCTACTAATTTATGAAGAATCGGAATCACAAAACTACCCGTTTTACCTGTACCTGTTTGCGCAATAGCCAATACATCTTCGCCTTCTAATATCGGTTTAATTGCCTTGAACTGAATATCAGTTGGTTTCTTAAATCCTAATTTTTCTAATTGAGATTTAATTAATGGGGATATGTTGTAATCGGAGAATTTCATTTTTTTTTTAGACTTTAAGATTCAAGACTTTAAGATTCAAGACTTCAAGATTCAAGATTCAAGACTTTAAGATTTAAGACTTTATATTAGACGAAAAAAAACCGCTCGGATAAATCGGAGCGGTCAATTTTATTTTGAATAAGAAAATTATTCTGTCATTGAAGCTGGAATCAAAATTCTTCCACAGTGCTCACAAACGATAACTTTTCTTCTTGTTTCAATTTCTAATTGTCTTTGAGGTGGGATTTTGTTAAAACAACCTCCACAACAATCACGTTGAACTGGTACTACAGATAAACCATTTTTAGCATTCTCTCTTAAACGAGAATAAGCAAAAATTAAACGCTCTTCAATTTTAGCTTTAGCAGCTTCTGAATCAGCAATTAATTTCTCTTCGTCTTTTTGAGTTTCACCAACGATTTCATCTAACTCAGCTTTTTTAGTAGCTAAATCAACTTTTCTAAATTCTAAACGATTTTTAGCTTCTTCTAACGTTTCTTTTTTAGAAGTGATTTTGAATTTTACTTCTTTGCTTTTTTTCTCGTGTAATTTGATTTCCAATTCTTGGTATTCGATTTCTTTAGCTAAAGATTCGAATTCACGATTGTTTCTCACTTTCTCTTGTTGCTCTTTGTATTTGCTAATTGCCAACTCAGAGTCTTTAACAGCATTTTTACGATCAGTGATTTCAGTATCAAGGTCTTTAATCTCCTCTACTGTCTTTGCAATTCGGTTACTAATTCCTTCTAATTCGTCTTCCAAATCTTGAACTTCTAAAGGTAATTCACCTCTTATTGTTCTAATTCTATCGATTTCAGAATCAATTAATTGCAATTGATATAGAGCATCTAATTTTTCCGCTACTGATGTCTCTTTTTTAGTCGCAGTTGTTGCCATTTGTCTAAAAATAATTTATAGGATTCGTATTTTCCTCCGTTAAATGAACGACAAAGGTATGAAATTTTTTCTTCAAAATGTCAGCTATTAAATTAATTGTGAATTGTTCACTCTCAAAATGTCCAATATCTGCGATTACTAGCTCATTTTCAGCATCAAAAAAATCATGATATTTATAATCTCCTGTGATAAAAATATCTGCATTTGCTCTTTTAGCCTTATTTAATAAAAAACTTCCTGATCCACCACAAAAAGCAACGCGTTTAATTGGCTTCTTCAATAGTTTTGTATGACGAATTATTTCACATTTAAAATTCGCTTTCAACTTTGTTAAAAACTCAATTTCCTCCATTGGTTCTTTCAATTCTCCAACCATACCAGCGCCTTCAAACGCATTTTGATTCTTCAACGAGATAATATCGTAAGCTACTTCTTCATAAGGATGCGCTTGTTTCATCGCTTTCACAACTGCATTTAAGCTATGTGAAGTAACCAATAGTTCGAATTTTACCTCTGAAACAGTTGATTGATTATTTTTTTCACCTTCAAACGGATTTGCTAATTCATTTGGCGTAAACGTTCCTGTTCCTTCTGAAGAAAAACTACATTCTGAATAATTTCCAATCACCCCTGCTCCCGCTTCAAAAACGGCAGATTTAACTTTTTCAAGATGATCTATTGGAACGTAAACATTCAATTTAAATAAGGCATTTTCAACTGGATCTAAAATTTGTAAATTCTCCAAACCCAATCGTTGGCCTATTTCAAAATTTACTCCAAATCTATAATGATCCAAATTCGTATGAATCGCATAAATTGCTATTCCATGCTGAATCGCTTTTATAACTGTTCGCTCGATGTAATTTTTTCCGTTTAGTTTTTTCAGTCCTTTAAAAACAATCGGATGATGCGCAATAATCAAATTACTTCCTTTACGAATCGCTTCATCTACAATCGCTTCCACACAATCTAAACAGATAATTGCATTCGTCACTTCTGTAGAAGAATCACCGACTATCAATCCACAATTATCAAAATCAGCTTGACTTGATAGGGGCGCTAAACTTTCTAAATAGTTTGTTATTTCTCTGATTTTCATAATTAAAGCTGATAGATTAATCCAAAATTTACACTGAAAACGCGAGCGAAATGCTTGTAATAATTCAATTTTGTATACGAACTCGTCAATTGCCATCTGTATTCAGGCATCACAAAAACCGACATGTATTTCCCTAATTTTGCTTGAACACCCGCATTTAATCCAGCACTAAAAACCATACTATTCAACGCTTGTTTATCTTTCGATACAATTGATTTAGTTTCATTTTTTTTATTTGTCCATTCGGAAGTTTCCTTGTAACGATTAATTATTTCCGGAAAAAAAGAACCTCCAGCAAAAAAACGAATTTGATCCCCAATAACATACTGTAAACGAATCGGCACTGAAACATACGTATAAATTGATTTCGAAGTAAAAGTAGAATCTTCTCCTTTAAAAGAATACGATTCACCATTCCTCAACAAAGACAAACCTCCTTCAAAAACTATATGTTTATGCACATAACTTCTAAAACCAACTCCATAAGACCAAATTTTTAAAGGCGCTTCATCTGCACGAATTCCAAGTTCTTTGGGAAGAAAATCTTCATTTGGAATTAATTTTCGATAACTGCTCGACCAAGCTGAACTGAAAAACACTTCTGTCGAACCATCTACATTTTTTCTTTCTGGACGTTGCTTTTTAGTAGTCGTATCAGTGATTGATTCTGTATTTTTTATTTTTTTATCATCCGAAATTTCAATTTGAGCATGGAATTTGCATGGAACAAAAACGGCAATGAATAAAAATGATTGAATGAAATTTTTCATTATTTTTACAAGTGTTAATATTGTCTGTTAAAACTAAACAAATATCGCAAAATATATAAATTGTTATGACTTCAAAAGGAAAAAAGAAAAAGAGTATCACTCGAAGAATATTAAAATGGACCTGTATTTCATTTTTAATCATCTTGATAGCGTTAATTACTATACCAATCGTTTTCAAAGATAAAATCAAACAATTAGTAATTGATGAAGCGAATAAAACGTTAACTGCTGATTTATCTATTGGTGAATTTGACTTAACCTTTTTAAGTACTTTCCCAAATCTTTCTATTAAATTGTATGATACAAAAATTGTAGGACGTAATGAATTCAAAGATGTTGAATTAGTTAATGTAAAAGAATTTACAGCGAACGTTAATCTTTGGGATGTAATAGGTGGAGATCAAATATCAATTAATGAGATTCATTTAGATCAACCAAAATTTGATGTTCGTGTTTTAAGTAATGGCAAGGCGAATTATGACATTACGATTCCTGATACTGTTCCATCTAAACCTCAAGAACCTTCAAATTTCAAACTTTCTTTAAAAGAGTATTCTATCACTAATGCTCAGATTCATTATGATGATCAACCTGGAAATATGTTTGCCGATTTGAAAAACTTAACACACGTTGGTAAAGGAGATTTATCAGCTGATGTAATTGATTTTGAGACAAAAACAAACATTGATGAGTTTACTTACGAAATGGACGGAATTTCCTATCTATCAAAAGTTAAAACGGAAGCGATTGCGAACATACTAATGGAATTCACTGAAAAAACTTCAAAATTCACTTTAAAAGACAATTCTTTCACCTTGAATGCTTTACATTTTTCTTTGGATGGTTTTTATGAAATGTTAGAGAAAAAAGACAACATGGATTTAAAAATGAATGCTGAAAAAGCAACATTTAAAGATTTCCTTTCATTGATTCCAACATTTTACCAATCAGGTTACGAAAGCATGATTGCAAATGGCAACTTAGCTTTTAAAGCAGAGATTAAAGGAATTATGGATGATGTAAATATGCCAGGATGGGATTTCAATCTAAGCGTTGACAATGCGAAAATCAAATATCCTGATTTACCAAGTTCAATTGACAACATCGTTATTAAAGCGAATTCAAAATTTTTAGGTGGAGCTGATTTAGATAAAATGACTTTAGACGTTTCTAAATTCCACGCTGATTTTGTTGGTAATAAATTGGATGCTACATTAAAAATGAGAAATCCAATGACTGATCCATTGATCGATTCTAAGATTTTAGCAAAAGTAAACTTAGCTACATTGGGAAAAGTAATTCCAATGGCTGAAGGTGAATCATATAATGGAAAATTAGACGCTGACATCATATTAAACGGAAGAATGAGTGCGATTGAAACAGAAAACTACGAGGCTTTCAAAGCTACTGGAACGTTATTATTATCAGACATGTTGTACAAATCTAAAGATCTTCCGAGTGATGTTTCTGTTAAACAAATGCTTCTTCGTTTCTCTCCACAAAATTTATCATTGGAACAATTATCTGCTAAAATGGGTAAATCTGATTTCCAAATGGCAGGGAAAGTAGATAATTATCTAGGATATGTTTTCAGAGATGAATTATTGAAAGGTAATTTCACATTTAACAGTTCAAATATAGATTTAGACGAATTAATGGGTGCTTCGACAAGCTCATCAACCTCAGCAACTACAACTACTTCAACAGAAGCTTCGGAACCATTCTTGATTCCAAACAATGTTGATTTCAATTTAATGACTTCAATTGCGAATATTAAATACAATGGAATCACTATTAAAAATATGACGGGTGGAGTTAAAATGAAAGAAGAAGTTGCAACATTGGATAATTTGAAAATGAATGCAATGGGTGGAACAATCATCTTGAAAGGAAATTACAATACAAAAGAACATACAAAACCAATTGTTGATTTCGGTTATGATTTAGTAAATATTGACATTCAAGAATTGGCTTCAAATTTTTCTACGATTGAAAAATTAGCACCAATTGCTAAGTATTCTAAAGGTAAAATTAGTTCACAGTTTAACATGAAAACTGCTATGAATGATAAAATGGAACCAATCTACAACACCCTAAATGGTGATGGTAATTTGTTCTCAAATTCAGTTACAATATCAGGTTTCAAACCTTTACAAAAAATTGATGAAGCTTTAAAAATGAATAAATTATCAAACCAAACGATAAAAGATCTAAAAGCATTCTTCAAATTTGCAAATGGAAAGATTACTGTAACGCCTTTTGACGTGAAATTGGGTAAAATTTTAACGAATGTTTCTGGTTCAACTTCATTCGAACAAGACATCGATTACAAATTAAAAATGAACATACCGAAAGAAGAGATTCCATCAAGTATGATTAAAATTGTAGAAGATCAAATTAAGAAAGTAAACAGTTTAGCACCAAAATTAAAGTTAGCTGAATTACCAAATGTGATTCCAGTAGATGTATTAATTGGTGGAAAAGTAACTGATCCAAAAGTTACAACAAACTTGAAAGAAGCTTTATTGGCCGCTACTGGAAATTTAAAAGACGCTGGAAAAGCATTGGTTAATCAGGCTAAAGATTCTGTCAAAACAATCATCAACAATAAGGTGAATGAAATAAAAGAAGATCTGAATGCTAAAAAGAAACAAATTTTAGAGGATGCTCAAAGACAAGCAGACAAATTAAAAGCTGAAGCTAAAAACGCAGCTGATCAAGTTCGTAAAGAAGGTGACAAACAAGCTGCACAATTAATGAGTGAAGCTGGAAACAATCCTTTAAAGAAAAAAGCTGCTGAATTTGCTGGAAAGAAAATTAAAGATGAAGCGGAGAAAAAAGCTTCTAAAATTGAATCTGAAGCGAATAACAAAACGGATCAAATCATGAGTGCTGCTCAGAATAAGGCTGATGCGGTGAAATAGGTTATTTTTTTATTATCATCAGAAAGGCTGTCTATAGAAGACAGCCTTTTTTTATCATACTAAATAAAATAACAGCTACAATACAAATTTTCAATTCAAATTTAAGATTATCAATTGTTCTTTTTTTTGGCTTGAACCAAAAGAAAGAACCAAAAAAAATTCAAGACTTGGAAAATAATAATTCCTTCCAGCCTCAAAATACTACAAATTTCCCAGCACTAACGTTTGGTCTTCAAAAGCGATGCTTTTTCTTCTACTCCATTCACATTTCGTAGCTTCCCAATTTGCTTAACGCATTTTAAAACTTCCAAAAATCATTATTTTCCTAGGTCGGGGATCATCGTTTCAGCTTAAAATTATCTAATAGATATAAAGTTTATTATTATTCAAGTTCTATAAATTAGTTGAAAGTTAGAAGTTGATAGCTAATAGCGAACTATTAACTATCAACTTTCAACTTTCAATTATTAACTTATTTCCTCTTGTTTTAAGTCAACTTTTTTCTTATCTTCAAGTAACAAATTAAAATGAATGAACACTTTACACCTAAAATCGATTGATTACCGAGATGAAAAAAGAATTGCTATCTATTTTGATAAAAATGAGGATACAATCAATAAACTGAAGAATGGATTTCCGAGTTTGAAATGGAGTCAGACGAATAAAGTCTGGCATATTAAAAGCGAAAAATCTAGTTTGGGAATTTTATTTCGTATGTTCAAAGGCAATTGTTGGATCGATTATTCTGAATTGACTCCATGTATTGATCAAGAATATAAAAATGAAACTAAAACCATTCATCAAAAATACAACTTTAGTGAATCAACGTTAAATGATATCCAAAAATTTCAAAATAATCTTCAAGCCAAACGATACAGCGAGTCGACAATCAAAACGTACACCGAAGCGTTAAGGGTATTTTTGAAATTCCACGAAAACAAATCTGCGGAAGAAATCACGAATTTAGATGTGATTCAGTTTAATAATGAATATATTTTAAAGAATAAACTTTCAGAATCATACCAAAACCAAACGATTAATGCTTTGAAATTATTTCTCCAAATCATCCACAATCAAAAAATCATCATTGAATTAATTGAGCGACCACGAAGAGAAAAAAGATTGCCAAATGTATTAAGCAAAGAAGAAGTTAAACTCATCTTAAATTCATTGGTCAACATCAAGCACCAAACTATGCTTTCACTTATCTACTCCTGCGGATTGCGTTCAGGTGAATTATTAAGTCTAAAACCTAATCAAATCGATTCAAAGCGTAATTTATTATTGATTCATCAATCAAAAGGAAAAAAAGACCGAATCGTCCCGTTGAGCAACAAAACCATAGAAATGCTTCGAAGATATTATCTCATGTATCGCCCGACAACCTATTTATTTGAAGGACAAAACAAAGGCGAAAAATATGACGAGCGCAGTTTGCAAAAAGTCATCAAAAAAGCCATATTACTTGCAAAAATCAACAAACCAGTAACACTTCACTGGTTGAGACACAGCTATGCAACCCACTTACTAGAAGCAGGAACAGATTTGAGATACATTCAAGAAATCTTAGGCCACAGCAGCAGCAGAACAACAGAAATATACACCCACGTCAGCACCAAAAACTTACAACAAATCAAGAGTCCCTTTGATGACTTATAATTTAACAGAAACATACCTAAAAATAACTTTCATTATGTTTGCTGAATAAGAAAATTAAAATTAGTTTTGAAAAAAGTATAAATTGCCTAATCATTCCGTGACTTAGAATGGCGAAGCCATATACAACCCTAATTAAAACAGTATCAAATTAATAAAACTTAAACGTATCAAATCGTATCAATACTGTTCAGTTATTACAAATCAAAATCGTATAATTACGTATCAAAACGTATCAAAATGAGTAACGCGATATATAAAACTCAACTTTTAGAATTGTATTGGGAAATTGCTAAAGATGTCGATTCTAAACTTAACA
>CALPRR020000096.1 GCA_943326025.2 Candidatus Kuenenia stuttgartensis
GTAAAAGAGAAGAATACTCGAATAACAGAAAATTCACTCAAAGAGATAGTTTTGGTAGTGAAAACACATATGAGCGAAGAGAAAAAAAGGATTCAGATGAATTTATTTTTGGTATTCGTTCTGTGATTGAAGCAATCAAAGCTGAAAGAGAAATCAATAAAGTAATGATTTTAAAAGGAATCAATAAAGATTTGTTTTTAGAATTAAAAGATGCATTAGCAGGAAAGAATTACTATATACAATACGTTCCTCAAGAAAAATTGGATAAAGTAACGCAAAATAATCACCAAGGTGTAATTGCTTATGTCTCTCCAATTTCTTACCATAATATCGAAAAATTGGTGGAAGAAAAATTAGAAAAAGGTGAGAAGCCTTGTATTTTATTTTTAGATCGTATTACAGATGTTAGAAATTTCGGAGCAATCGCTAGAACAGCTGAATGTGAAGGAGTGGATGCAATAGTGATTCCATCAAGAGGATCTGTTCAAGTAACTTCTGATGCGATTAAAACTTCTGCAGGAGCATTGAATAGGATTCCAGTTTGTAAGTCGGATAACATAAAAGATTCATTATTTTATTTACAGCAATGTGGCTTAAGAATTGTGGCTTGTACTGAAAAAACAAATGTCCCATTGTATGAAGTGAACTTAAGAGGTTCAGTTGCGATTGTTATGGGTTCTGAAGAAGATGGTATTACTTCTGATATTCTAAACATGGCTGATATTAAAGCAAAAATACCAATGAAAGGAGAGATTTCTTCTTTAAATGTTGGTGTTGCAACAGGTATGGTTTTGTATGAAAAAATTAGACAAGAATTATACGGATAGTTAAAATAGATTTCAAAAAAAATGGAGAAGCTCAATTTGAACTTCTCCATTTTTTTTTGAATATAATTATTGTTTTTTAATTCAATATAATTGGATAAGCTGTTCCGTTTATAGTAACAGTCGCATTTGCATCACATGTACCAGCACCATAATCTATAATTCTCGTTGGTTTATTCGATGGTGAAACAGTAACAATTCCACATTTAAACCAACGACAAATTAAAGCTTTTATTAATGGTGTATTTATTTCAACTGTATATGAGTTACCACTTGAATTTGTACCTGATCCACTGCCTGTTATTGAATACTCATCATCAATGAAAGTAGTGGTATTGTCACCTTGTGTCCAAACTCTTGTTCTGTCTGCAATCCATGAAATAGTTCCGCCATTATTTGCTTTAATCACTTGTCCATCAACATGAATCGAAAAAGATATTTTTCCATTTGAAATTCGGCCATTATTTGTTACTGATTTTGTTCCAATAAGTTGATTGTTGTCTACAAAGTAATTTTCAAACGTTATTGTATGAACTGAAGCACTGTCTCTATAATTCCCAATATATGATACAAGAATTTTACCTCTTCTAGATTTACCATCATTACAAACACAATTTGTATTTCCAAAATCAATTGTTATCGATTTTGGATTTGAAAGAGAATCATGAGAAATAGTTGCGCAACTTGATTTCTCAAATTCATCATTTTGTTTTATTTCACCTTTGAATGTTGGAGAATAAAAAACTAAATTACCAGAAGCAGATTGATCAGCAATATTTTGAGCATCATTGAAATGTCCTTCAGCAATGCTATAGTCTTTAGCTGCTGTAACATCAGAATCTGTTATGGTTGAATTGTTTGTTTTCTTTTTACAACTCGTTATTGTTGTAAGTGCAATGAAAGTAAGAAGTGTGATTGCAATTATAGTGTTTTTGTTTTTCATAATAAATACAATTTGCATTTTTATTTAGAACGTAAATTTATCATTTTTTATTTTGAAAAGAGAATACCAGTTTTGTTAATTTTTAGCTAAAATTATTTTACATAATCCTGCTTTTGGACTAACATATATTGATCATTGTCCATTTTTAAGTATCCTTGATCATAACAAAAATAGTACATTGCTCCTTTTTGTGTCTTGTATACATTGGTGTAGTAATGGAAGTTAAATCCATCTTCAGCTAAGCGAATACCATCTACTGTATTTTTCCCATTTGGATTTAGATTTGCTAGTACGCGTCGATTTTTTCGAAGAATATTGTTAATTCTGCGCATGTAATTTGTAGAATCTTCATTTAAACGGTTGTTAAAAGTATTTCGACAATAATCAGAGCAAAATTTTTGGTCTTTTCGACCCTTTAATTTTTGTTCACATTCTTGACATTTTCTTTCATTCATTTTTAGTCTAATTGGAAAAATTATCATTCAATGTTAACATTATTTAACAGCATTTACAAGTGTTTAGTTAGGAAACTTTTTCAACTTTGTGTGTTAATTCATTACAACTATGTCTGAGAATTTAAATAATACAATTAATCCAGCAGAAGCGCTGCGAATTTTAAGTGAAAAAATAAAACAAGAAAATTTTATCTTTTCTCAACTAAAACAAGAAGTTGCTAAAGTAATCGTAGGCCAATCTAATATGGTTGAGCGTTTATTAATTGCTTTGTTAGCCGATGGACATGTTTTGTTGGAAGGCGTTCCAGGTTTAGCAAAAACATTAGCTATTAAGACACTTTCTGAAGCAATTGATGTGAATTTTAGTCGAATTCAATTTACACCTGATTTGTTACCTGCGGATGTTACAGGGACATTAATGTATAGTCCAAAGACAGAAAGTTTTAATGTAAAAAAAGGTCCAATTTTCTCTAATTTTGTTTTAGCTGATGAGATAAATCGTGCTCCAGCGAAAGTTCAAAGTGCTTTATTGGAAGCGATGCAGGAACGTCAAATCACAATCGGTGATGAAACTTTTAATTTACCTTCTCCATTCTTAGTATTAGCAACAATGAATCCGATTGAGCAGGAAGGAACGTATTCATTACCTGAAGCACAAGTTGATCGTTTCATGTTGAAGTTGTTTTTAGATTATCCAACGAAAGAAGAGGAGAAGCTAATCATTCGTTCAAATGTTCGTTCGGAAGGATTAACCAAAGTTTCTAAGGTTTTAGCTGCTAACGATATCGAAAGAGCTAGAAGTTTGGTGAAAGAGATTTATTTGGATGAAAAAGTAGAGCAATATATAGTTGATATAGTTTATGCTACAAGAACTCCTGAGAAATATGGATTAGGATTTTTAGAACCGTTAATCAGTTATGGTTGTTCGCCAAGAGCTAGTATCAATTTAGCTTTGGCAGCGAAAGCTTATGCATTTTTACAAAATAGAGCATTTGTTATTCCTGAAGATATTCGTGCTGTTGCCCCAGATGTAATGAGACACAGAATTGGTCTAACATATGAAGCTGAAGCAGAAAATATGTCTGCCACTGATATAGTTTCAAAAATATTGAATCGAATTGAAGTACCTTGATTAACCTGAACTGTTAAACTCAATGGAAACTAAAGAAATACTTAAAAAGATACAAAAGCTTGAGATCAAAACGAAAGGTTTGACAAAGCATGTATTTTCTGGTGAATATCATTCGGCATTCAAAGGAAGAGGTATGGCTTTTAGTGAAGTAAGGGATTATCAGTTAGGCGATGAGGTGAGAACCATCGATTGGAATGTAACGGCGAGGTTCAATAGTCCATTTGTTAAGATTTTTGAAGAAGAACGTGAATTGACAGTGATGTTGATTATCGATGTTTCTGGTTCAAGTGAATTTGGATCAACAGTAAAGTCAAAGAAAGATTTAGCGCTAGAAATAGCTGCAGTTTTAGCTTTTTCAGCCATAAGTAACAATGACAAAGTAGGTGCAATATTTGTTTCAAATAAAGTAGAAAAGTACATTTCTCCAGAAAAAGGACGAAATCATGCGCTTATTATTCTTCGAGAATTAATTGAGTTCAAACCTGAAAATAAAGGTACAAATCTGAATGAGGCTCTTCGGTTTTTTAGAAATACACAAAAAAAGAGAAGTATTGCATTTGTAATCAGTGATTTTTTCGACACCAATAATTTTATGGAAGGCATGAAAGTGAGTCGTAAAAAACATGATATGGTTGCAATTCGCTTATTTGATCCAGCCGAATTTGAATTACCTAAAATGGGATTAGTCCAATTGTTTAATGCTGAAACAGGAAAAACTACTTGGGTGAATAGTAATTCAGTTTTGGTTCAAGATTATTATACAAAAGAGGCGGTTTTAAGCGAAACAAAAATAAAAGATGACTTTAAAAGAGCTGGAATTGATTTAGCAACTTTTTCAACCGAACAGGATTATATACCAGTATTAATGAAATTATTTCAACGAAGAGGATAATGAAAAATTGGTTACTCATATATTGTATTGTATTATTCCTTGGGAATTTATTCTCTCAAGAGGTAGGACGAACCTTAATTGGTAGCAATCAATTTCTAATCGGTCAACAAACCTCGCTGACTTATATGATTAAAGTTGATTCAAAAGAAAAAATTCATTTTAATCAGTATTCAAACTTTATTCCAGCAAATAGATTCATCCAAAATAGTAATATAAGTTCGAAAGAGATTGTTGAATTAGAGATAATGCAAGAATTTCATGATACGATAGTTTCTGGAAAAGATAACGAATTAATTTGGGTTGGAGGGTATAAAATAACAGCTTGGGATTCTGGTTATTTTGAAATCCCTAAAATAGAATTATCAGTTAACGGTAAACAATTAATTTTTCCAGCTCAAGTCTTAAGGGTAGATTTAGTTCCTGCAAAGAAAGGTCAAGATATTTATGACATTAAAGAAAGCTTTGTAGAATTACCCGCCGAACCATTGTCTATTAAAATTAAAAATTTCTTCAATAGTATTTGGTGGTGGTTAGTTCCTCTTTTATTAGTTGGACTTGGGGCTTGGATTTATTTCAGATGGAAAAAAGTTGCCAAAAAGCCTGTTAAAGAAAAAGTGCTTTCACTAAAAAAGCGAACGTTAATGGCAATCGATGCTTTAGAAAAAGAAAAACTTTGGGAAAAAGGAAAACTAAAGAAGCACTATATTGAATTGTCCTTTATTCTTCGTTCTTATTTAGCTGCTCGATACGATGTTAATTTATTAGAAAAAACAACTCAAGAAACGAAATTATTATTAACTAAAAAAGGATTGAATAAAGAAACTATTGAAGCAATAGTTGAGATTTTGATTCAATCAGACATGGTGAAATTTGCAAAATCCTCGCCAGATGAATTTTCAGTTTTAAGAATCTCAATATTGGCAAAACAAATTATAGAAGAAACAAGTCCTATAGAATTCGAAAATGTTGACTAATTGGAACATATTGTTTTGGGAATATGATTTCCTTTCTCCAAACTGGTTATGGTTGTTGGTAATTGTTCCTTTTGTCTTATATTTATTGTATAAAAAAGAGCGAAATAAGCAAGGAGAAGTTAAATTTTCTAGAAATGAAAAAGAACAACAGTTTTTAGCAACTTATTGGGTTGTTCGATTAAGAGAATCGATAATATTAATATATGGTTTGATAATTATTTTATTCATTTTTGCTTTAGCTAAACCATTTCATTGGAATTCACAAGAGAACTTCGATGAGAATTATAAACATGGAATTGATATTATTATTGCAATGGATTTATCAGTTTCTATGTTGGCAAGAGATTTTGAGCCCAACAGAATGGAAGCTTCTAAAGAAGTTGCGAAGCAATTCATTGATGGAAGACAAGGAGATCGAATTGGTTTAGTTGTCTATGCGGGTGAAGCATATACTGCCTGTCCAGCTACATTAGATTATAATGTATTAAAAGAGCAAATAGATCAATTAGATTTTGAAACCTTGGAAGGTGGCACGGCAATAGGCACGGGTTTAGGAACAGCTGTTGCACGACTCAGAAATGATTCATTACCTTCAAAAGTTGTTATCCTTTTAACAGATGGCAGTAACAATGCAGGAGATATTTCACCTGAAACAGCAGCAGAGTTAGCAAAGGTTAAAAATGTAAGAGTTTATACGATTGGTGTAGGCTCAAACGGTGAAGCACTTTCACCTGTACCAACTCCTTTTGGGATTCGTTATGAATATGCTCAAGTGGAAATTGATGAGCAAACGTTAAAGAAAATTGCAGATAAAACTGGTGGACAATATTTTAGAGCGACTGATGAAAAAAGTTTAGCTCAAATATACAAAGAGATAGAAAAACTTGAGAAAAGAAAAATGCTAGATAAGCAATATAGGTCAGAACCACCTGCCACTCCTGGTGCATTTTTAAATTGGGCTTTTTTGTTAATTCTATTTACATGGATTGTAAACTATAGTGTATTTAAAATAAATGAGTAATCAAGAGTTTACATATAATCTTAAAAAGTTAGCAATAATTATTATTGTTTGGGAAATGATATCCATCTTTTTGGTTGTTGCTTTGTTTTACTTTTTAGGATATCAATCAACTTCAAAAGGTGAGCATTTAGCATTTCGCTATCCAAAGTTATTATTGTTGGAATTAGTCGTTTTACCATTATTAGGTTTATTATTTTTTCAATTGAATAAAATGAATTTGATTTTTGGGAAAATTACTCAAAAAGTTCGTTTATCTATTTTTTCTTCAGTTTCTACGGTTCATGTTGCAATTAAATACATCTTATTTAGAATTGCACTAACAACTTTAGTAATTACAATCGCACAGCCATTTTATGGTTCTTCAAAAGTTGCAGGAACAATTGAAAGTTTAGAATTGGTTATCGCATTGGATATTTCAAATTCAATGAATACTAAAGATATTGATAAGGAATTAAGCCGATTGGAGATTTCTAAACGAGCAATTACTCAGTTAATTAATAATTTACATGGAGAAAAATTAGGTTTAGCAATATTTGCAGGAAGTGCTTATGTTCAGTTGCCGGTTACAAATGATTATAATGCAGCAAAAATGTTTGTGAATGAAATCGAATCAGGAATGATTTCAAATCAAGGAACTAATATTTCAGCAGCAATTCAAACGGCAATGTCTATGTTTTCTAAGGCAAAGGTTTCCAAATCTATTATTTTGGTAACAGATGGAGAAAATCACGAAGAAAATCCAGATGTTGTATATGAAGCTTTAAAGGAAAGCGAAATTCAAATGTGTGTTTTAGGTATTGGAACAGAACAAGGAGGACTTGTACCAAATAATCCATCACGTCCTGAATTAGGATATAAGCAAACTGCAGCTGGAAATCTGATTCAATCAAAATTAGATGTTAATTTTATCAAGCAAATTGCAGATAATACAAATGGAGTTGGTATTGTTAGCAGTAGTCCTTTTCCTGATTTGAGTATTTTATTAGATAAGATTAATCACATGAAGCGAACAAAATTGGATGATATTGAATTTAATGTTTCACAAAGTAGATATCATATTTCATTATTTATTAGTCTTATGTTTTGGGTATTGTATTTAGTTTGGAATAGAAAATTCAGCGATCGTTTATTTAAATTTAAGAAAATATGAGATTTGTTTTAGTCGTTTTGGTTGTGTTGACTTCATTTCATTCTTTTACTCAAGAGTGGAGGGATTCTTTGGTTGCAGCAAGATCTTTTTATAATAAAGGTGATTATCAAAAAGCATTAAAGTATTATAATAGCGCACAAAAGAAAGCTCCAAAGTCGGTTGATCTATCAGATGAGATGGGGCAAACAGCCTATAAAGCAAGAGAATTTGAACGAGCTGAAAAAATATATAATCAAAGTGGATCAAAATTAAATAAATCAAAAAAGGCAAAAACTTACCACAATATTGGTAATTCAAGAATGCAACAAAAAAACTATCAAGGTGCAATTGATGCATACAAGGAATCTTTGAAAAATAATCCGAATGATAATGAAACCAGATACAATCTTTCTGAAGCCATTAGGAGATTGAACGATCAGCAGAATAAAGACAAGGATAATAAGAAGAATAAAGATCAACAGAAAAATCAAAATAATAATAAGAAAAACAACGACAAAAATCAACAGAATTCAAATAATAAAAACAATGAATCAAATTCAAATAAGAATAATCAACAAAATAAATCAAAGCTACCGAATAAAGCAGTAGATCGCATTTTAGATCAACTAGCAAAAAAGGAAGCTGAAACAAAAAAGAAAACTGCTAGTAGAAAAGGAGATAATTTAGGAACTGTATCAGGAAAAGATTGGTAATACCGATTGATCTTTGAGAATTCTGGTTTAAATCCAGTTTAACCAAAGCTATATTGGTATTATACTATTTAAATGGATTAGTACTTTTAAAGTCAAAATGGTATAATATGTTAAAATGGATTAAAATAGTTTTATCGTTAATAATTACATTTAATTGTTTTTCACAAAAACCTATGGTTCAATTGATTGTTGACCCAAAGGTGGCGCAAGTTGGTGAAGAATTGACGATAACTGTTAAAACAAATGTTGGAGAAAATATAAATATTGATTTACCGCCTGCTCTTGTGAATGGCTATAGTGTAATGAAAGGAATGGAGCATGAAATGGATTACAATTCAGGTCGAATGATTTCATTATATTATTTATCTCAAACTGGAGCAATGTCAAAAGAAGGGACTTTTACTTTTGGCCCAGCATATGTAAAAAAAGGCAACAAGGTATACAAATCAAATACAGTTACTGTTAAAATAGAAAAAGATAAACCTGTTCACATGGGGAATGATGTTTCGACCAAGCAAATGAAACAACCAGCCTTTGGATTAATCGAAAAATCTAAGACAAAAATTTATGAAGGAGAACCAGTTGTTGTTTCTTCTAAAATATACGCTCGATTCGAACCTACTTTCTTAGACGGTTATCAGCCATTTGAAATAGATGGAATGATAGAAAGTCATGATTTGGGTAATAATCAAAACATTTCAGTTGGTGAATCGACACTAAAAGGCATTAGATTTTATAGTTTTGAATATGATAAGAAATTATTATTTCCAACTCAAATTGGGAAATTAACAATTAAACCTTTCAAGTTAAATCTTAAATCTGATTTTGATGGATATTCATTTGTTTCGAATGGATCAGTAATTGAAGTCGCATCTCTTCCAAAAGGTGCTCCAAAAGATTTTCTAGGTGGTGTTGGTACA
>CALPRR020000097.1 GCA_943326025.2 Candidatus Kuenenia stuttgartensis
ATCGGTTCCTAGAGAAATTCTATATTGAACAAATCGATTACCTAGAATTACGTTTTGTGGATTATAAAAAAATTCAATTGCTGAATTATAACTGAATTTACTTTTCTTGGGCATGTAAGTTAAAGACGGTTTTAATCTTATTACATTACTAAAATCAGCATCATAGTTATTACCATCTATAATACGTTTAAAGGTAGATTGATATCGAATTCTAAATCCAATTCCAATTTTTTTTTGGAATTTTTTTTCAAATTCAATATTAAAATTTAATCTATTTGAAAGTGTAAAATTTCCATACTTATTTCGTTGATTTAATAAGCGATAATTAATTGATGGTTTAACCCATTTGTTCAATTTATACTTATATGTAATCTCTGGATAAAGTAATTGAAAATAATAACTATACGATCTAGTGTTAATATCAATTGCTACTTCTGATGTTGGAGTTAAATTTTTTTTAATTCCAATACCAGTCCATATTTCTCTAGTCATTTGACTTATTGAGTTCAATGTGAATAATAAGAAAAAGAATATTAAATAGAATTTCATTTCTTTTTAATAATAATTTCACCTAGATCAATTTCAGTTTTTCTTTTCGTAATTTCTGTAGAGTAAATAACTGCTTTTTTTGAACTTGCTCCAGCAATTGCTGGTAAAAGGTCTTCATATATATAAATAGTATATTTCCCTTTTTCAAGAAAATTAAACTCAAATGAACCATCAACACTCGATTTGACATTTTCATCTGCAGTAGAATCTTTATCTCCATACATAATATAAACATCAAAATCTGCTCCAGCATATGTTCCTTCTAATACTGTTCCTTGAGAATTATAATTTTCAACCTTAAGTTTACCTTTAATTTTTGATGTACCTCCAGGTCCTTCAACTTTCTTGCATGAAATAAGTGTGAAAATTGAAAAGAAAATGATGTAAAGAAAATCTTTCATACTTTAAATTTGATTGATACAAATATGGATAAAATTGGTCAATTTATTTTATTTTACGTTTTAAAGCAACCTTTTTCTCTTTAAAGTGTTTAATTAATTGATTGTAAAATATGGTAATTTTAAAAAATAATAGCTAATATTGGTCAAAGGCAACATATGAAAGTACTACTCCTACTTATAATTATCGGTTTGAATATAAAGTGTTTTTCACAAGTATTTATAAATGAGTATTCATGTTCCAATATTTCTACAGTTCAGGATTCTTATGGGCAAAATGAAGATTGGGTAGAATTATACAATCAAGGTAGTACAGCATTTAATTTAACAGGTTTTTATTTATCTGATAAATCTACTAATCTCACTAAATGGCAAATTCCAAGCGGTTCTATTCCTGCAAATAGTTATAGGTTAATTCATTTTTCTGGAAGAGGTTTAGTAAATGGGTCAGAAATACACCCAAGTTTTTCCTTGTCTCAAACGAAAGGAGATTGGATTATTTTAACAAATCCTGATGGAACTACCGTTGTCGATTCATTGAAAATAGTTCATTTAACAAAATCAAATCATTCAGTAGGTAGACAAACAAATGGTGCGTCATCGTGGAAATTATTTATGACACCAACCCCAAATTCTTCAAATATAGGCGGAATTAATTTTTATACACCAAAACCAATTATGTCAGTTGCTCCAGGTTTTTATAACTCTGCTCAAACAGTTTCTATCACTTGCTCAGACCCAACAGCTACTATAAGATATACATTAAATGGAAGTGATGTAACAAACTTATCTAGTCTTTATTCTGGACCATTAACTATTTCAACTACATCTGTTTTAAGAGCGGTAGCTTTTAGTGTAAATCAACCTAGTTTTACAGAAACGAATACTTATTTTATTAATGTGAGCCATTCTATTCCTGTAGTTTCTATTTGTAGTGATGGAATAACTGATTTAATAGTAAATGGGAATTTTAATGCTGAACCAATAGGTGCTTTTGAATTATTTGAGGAAAACAAGACTTTTATCGATGAGGGAGAGGGAGATTTTAATAAACATGGAAACGATTCATGGGCATATCCACAAAAGGGATTTGATTTTATTATGCGCGATCAGCTTGGTTATAATGATGGAATTTCTCATCAGATTTTCCCTGAAAAAACAAGAACAAATTTTCAAAAATTAATTTTAAAACCTGCGGCTAATGACAATTATCCTTTTGAAACGGGAGGTGCTCATATAAGAGATGCATTTGTCCATACATTATCCATTCGAGCTGGTTTAAAGTTAGATGAGCGTACTTGGAGACCATGTATTTTATATGTTAATGGACAATACTGGGGAGTTTATGAAATAAGAGAAAAAGCAGATGATGCAGATTTTACAAATTATTATTTTGATCAAGATAAATATCATCTTCAATACTTAAAAACTTGGGGTAGTACTTGGGAAGAATATGGTGCTCCAAACGGAATACCTGCATGGAATAATTTGGTCAGTTTTGTCCAATCAAACAATATGGGGATAGCTGCAAACTTTAATCATGTTGATAGTTTACTAAGTTGGCATTCATTGGTAGATTATTTTGTGCTTAATTCTTATGTAGTTACTCAAGATTGGTTGAATTGGAATACTGCTTGGTGGAGAGGAATGGATCCCTTAGGCGACAAGAAGAAATGGCGTTATGTATTATGGGATATGGATGCAACTTTTGGACATTATATAAATTACACAGGTATACCCAATAATACTGCTTCTGCAGATCCTTGTAATGTAGAAGCTCTTCCTGATCCAGGAGGTCAAGGACATACTGTGATTTTACAAAAATTAATCAATGAAAATCCAATTGTAAAGCAATATTATATTACTCGATATGCTGATTTAATGAATACTTATTTAAAATGTGATTATATGATTGCATTGTTGGATAGTATGATAAATGAAATTCAACCTGAAATGCAAGGTCAAATAAATCGATGGGGAGGAACTTATACTGAATGGCAATCGAATGTTCAAGCGTTAAAAAATTTCATTAATACAAGATGTTCTTCAATTCAAACAGGTATGGTTAATTGCTATACTTTAACAGGACCTTTTAATGTTCAATTTAATGTTTCGCCACCAAATTCTGGTACGATTAAAATAAATTCAGATTTCGCACCTTATTATCCATGGTCAGCTCAGTATTATGGTGGAATCCCAACTTTATTAAAAGCAAATGCAAATATTGGTTATGTTTTTGACCATTGGGGATATGTTACAGGTCCAATGCTAAATGGAGATATTGAAGATACAAATTCAATTAACATTTCTCAAAATCAAACAATAACTGCATTCTTTGTTGTTGATGATGGAGATATAGATAATGATGGTTTAACTGATGATGAAGAAACAACAGGTATTGATGATCCTATTACACCATTAATTCCTTCTTCAACTTCTGATCCTAATAATTCATGTGACCCTTTTACAATCGGGCCTATCTGTGATCCTGATAATGATGGTGTTACGAATCAAAACGAATCTTTTAATGGAACAAATCCTTCAAATCCTGACAGCGATAATGATGGATTAACGGATGGTGAAGAAATTTCAGGAGTTGACAATGTTTCAACACCTTTAATTCCTCAAGGAACTTCAAATCCAACGAATCATTGTGATCCATTTAATTCAACTCCAGAATGCAAAGAAATTCATGGCGTCAATATACCTTCAGGTTTTACTCCGAACAATGATGGTAAAAATGATGTATTAAGAGCAATTGTTGGTCAAGATGTTAAGTATTTTACCTTTTATATTTATGATCGTTGGGGAAATAAAATTCTTCAGACTTCGGATTTTAAATTTATTTGGGATGGAACATGCAATGGACAATTAGTTAGTTCAGGTGCATATCCATATGTGTTAGATGTTTTTTATAATGATGGAAAACAAGAAAATAAATCAGGTAACATTTCTGTCGTTCGTTAAATGAAATTTACAATACTCATATTTTTTATTTTGATCGTTTTTAAAGGAATGACACAAGATTTTCATTTTTCTCAGACATCACAGTTGCCCTTACTTATTAATCCTGGATGTGCCGGTGCTTTTGATGGATGGGAAAGAGCAAATTTGAACCAGCGAAATCAATGGATGGGTTCAAATTCGAAATTTACGACTACCAATTTTTCCATAGACGGGAATTTATTTAAAAATTTAAGAAAACCATCTAGTCATTTGGGATTTGGGATTCAATTTTTTAATGACATGGGAGGTGATAGTAAATTTGGAACGCGGAATGGATCACTTACATTAAGTGGAATAATACCTATGGCTGCAGGTCATCAAATTTCAGTTGGAATTCAAGGTGGTTTTGGAAGTAAAAGAGGTGATATTTCTAATCTGACTTTTGAAAATCAATGGAATGGAACTGCTTTTGATCCTTCAATATCCTCTGGAGAAGTAAATACATTGAATAGTTTTGCTTATGCTGAAGTTGCCTCAGGAATTTATTATGTTTATGATGGAAGTAAATCTTCATTTTCTCGAAATAATGAATCCAAAATTCAATTAGGATTTTCAGGTTATCATTTAAATCAACCTAAATTAAGATATGTTCAAGGGTCAAGCGATCGTATAAAGAGAAAATATGTTTTTCATGGTTCTATCATAAAAGATATTTTAGACTCGAAATGGTCTATAGATGCAGGTTTTATTGAATTCATTCAAGGAGGTCATAGAGAAACAATGTTTAGTACAATGTTTCGTTATCGATTACAAGAAGGGACAAAACAAACAGGTTTTTATGGAGAGGCACATGTCGGATTTGGTTTGAATTATCGATACAAAGATGCTTTGATCCCATCTTTTATGATAGACATGCAAAGTCTAAAATTGATGCTTTCTTATGACTTAACAACTTCCCAATTAAGACGAGCGAGTGGGAGTAATTCATTAGAAATTTCATTGACCTATACCAATTTGCATAATGCTATTTTTAAAAGTCGAAGCCACAAAAAGAAGAGTATTAAAGTGAAACATTAAACGTTTTCATTTATGAAATTTATACCATTATCAATCTTACGTGAACTTTTAGAAATTAATCAATTACAAGAAAATATTGATTATATCGCAATATTAAATCGAAAAAATCTAAATAGTGTAAAATTTAATAATGAAGTACTTTCTGAAAGTAATTGGAAAGTAATAACGAAATCGTTAAATCATCCCAAAAGTCAATTGTTTTATTCATGGGTTGAAACGAACAAATCATTACTTGAATTTTTAACCTTGAAGCAACCAACTAAACTGTATAAGGACACATTTCAACATTTAAGTCATGGTTTTTCATCCGAATTTAAAGATTTTATTTCACCCTATATATCTGACGAAATTTTATCGAACATTACTATTTCAGATATAAAACGAATTGAATTAAATGCAAGTTTTCTGTGTTTGTTAAATGATGAATATCGTTCAAAAGTTGAAATAAAATTTATTTATTTTTTTAGAGATTTACTTTCTTCAATTGATGATGAGGTAAAAATGCTTTCTTCTGAAAAAGAGCTAGTAAAAAAGATAACACCTATGTGTTCTTCAGAAATAATTATGATTTTAAATCAATTATCACGATCAAATTATGCGATTAAAATTCAATATGTAGATAAACTTTTAAATGTAATTCACTTTAAAGGTTGTACCGTAAGATTCGCAAATTGGATTATTAATCAATTGAAAAATATAGATTTAAATAATGAGCATTTGGATAAAATAGAACAATTATCCGATGAATTGTCAAATGGTAAAATTCAAGTAAAAAATCATTTTGAATTGACAAAATCTTCAAATCAATCGAGGAATAAAAAAATTGCACTAATTGGAATTATCATTTTTGCATTTATTTCGATTTCTATTTTATATTTCAAACCATTTGAATCAAAAAATAATAAAATACTTTCGGAAAATTCTGCATACGAACAATTTACAGTTACAGAAAGAAAAGAAATAGATTCTATTTTAAAAACGATTGAAACAAATCAAAATCTTGGAGAAGATCAATATACTTTTTTTGGTGAATCAGCTTCATTATACAGTGAACATAAGTTCAAAAATGAAATAATGAGAAAGTTATATACTGACTTAATTTTGGATGCTGAATTAGTAGATAAAGGACAAATAATTCCTTTTAAAAGCTATTCTACCCAAAAACAAAAAGCTATTTTTTATGCAAATGTTAAGAAGCTTATAAAATCAAATAAGGAACAAAAAATTCAATTTTCGAATAATTCTGAGTTTGATGTATTAATTTTTGTTATTGATAATAATATAGATGGTTCTCTGTATTCAAAGATTGTTTTTTCAAATGAAAAACTTGATTTTGAAGTAAATTTGTATGATGAATTTTTATTTATTCCAGGTTCTAAATTTGGTCCATTTGTTTCTCCAAAAGTTGCTAAAGATGAATTACCTTCATCGTCTTATAAACACCATTTTAATCAGGTAGATTTTAATTATGTAAATGGAATAAAACAAGTATATCGACTGAATATTCTTAATGATCAACCACTAAAAATTAATGTTGTCGGTTTAAAAGGTGGCGATTTTAATGTTGAAGATAATAGTAATGGTTTAATTGAAATTTAATCAATTCTTGGTAAATAAATTAACTCTTTAACAATGAAATTGGTTTGAAAATCTCTATCAACAGTTGATTTTACCTTTTCAGCTTCTAAACGAGTCCTAAAATTTCCAACCTTTAAAAAATAGTTTGGGGCATTGTAAATGATGTAAGTATCAACCTTTGGATACATTGAAGTGAATTTTGAACGAGCATCTTCTACCAATTTTTTATCAGCATCGAAAAATAATTGAATTCTATATCCTGTAATTTGAGGAACAGTTGCTGGAGGAACAATGGCACTTTGTTGTTTTACTAATTCATCAATGCGAGAATCTTTAATTATCTCCACTTTTCCATTTTGAGAAAAAGCAAAATTCACAATTAAAATGGTAATAATTGATGATATATTTTTCATGTTTTTTCTTTTAGAATTAAATAATTCAACATTGAATTCTTTGCAAATGTATAAAATTCAACTAAGCAAATGAAATGCCAATTCGATTAATATTAAAGATGCCAAAAATTGAGTAAGTAAAACCTTATTTAGAAAGATTTTATTTAACGACAAAATTCCTTATTTTTGTAATGTAAATTTTCATTAGATGGAATTCAATAAAGAAAATATTTTAGAAGTATTGGGAACGATTATCGAACCTGATTTAAAAAAAGATCTTGTAACCTTGAATCTTGTTGAACACTTGGTTGTAAAGGACAATCGAGTAGAGTTAACTGTCAATGTTTCAAATCCAGCGCTTCATGCTCGTAAAAGAATGCAAGAGGCTATTGAATTTAATTTAAAACAGAAATTCGGTAACGAAATAGAAATTGTTTCAGCTATAAAAGGAATTTCAGCAGAAGAACGTAAAGTACAGCGTAAAATTTTACCAGAAGTTAAAAACATAGTTGCAATTGCTTCAGGTAAAGGTGGAGTTGGTAAGTCAACAGTTACAGCAAATTTAGCAGGGGGGTTAGCGAAAGCAGGTTACAAAGTTGGTATTATTGATGCTGATATTTATGGTCCATCGATGCCAACGATGTTTGATGTTGTTGGAGAAAGACCATCAATGCTAGATGTTGATGGAAAGCCATTGATTAATCCTGTAATGAGTTACGGAATTAAAATACTATCTATCGGTTTTTTCACTGAGCAGGATAATGCAGTTGTTTGGAGAGGTCCAATGGCAGCTAAAGCTTTAACACAAATGGTTACTGATGCATATTGGGGGGAATTAGATTTCTTATTGATTGATTTACCTCCAGGAACAGGTGATATTCATTTATCATTGGTTCAAACTGTTCCTTTAGATGGTGTTGTAATTGTTAGTACACCTCAAGAAGTAGCATTAGCTGATGCTCGTAAAGGTATTAACATGTTTAAAATGGAAGGAATCAATGTTCCAATTGTTGGAGTTGTTGAAAATATGGCATGGTTTACTCCAGCTGAATTACCTGAAAACAAATACTACTTATTCGGTAGAGACGGTGCGAAAAATTTAGCAGAAGGCATGAATGTTCCATTTTTAGGTCATATTCCTTTGGTACAAAGTGTTAGAGAAGCTGGAGATGTTGGTAAACCAGCAGTTTTTCAGGAGAACACGCCAACCTCAAATGCGTTTCAAGAATTAGCTAAAACATTCGTTGACGAGCTAAAAATTGCTAAAATTAAAAATTCAACTAAAACTCAAGAAAATGTCGTTCAATAAAGAAGAATTAATACAAAAAGTGAATGAAGCAATCACTGAATTGCGACCTTTTTTGGAAGCAGATGGTGGCGACATGGAATTTGTTGAATTGACAGACGAAGGGGTTGTTAAAGTTAGATTATTAGGAGCTTGTAGTGATTGTTCTATGAGTTTAATGACCTTGAAAGCAGGTTTAGAAGAAGCAGTTAAAAAAATTGCTCCAGAAATTAAATCAGTTGAAGCTGTTAATTTGCCTACTTTGGCATAAAAAATAAATTATTATTATTGGAAGCATGTAAGATATCTTACATGCTTTTTTATTTATAAATTCTTAAGAAATTGTTTTAAGATACTATTCGAAATAGAATGTTTACACTAATACACTAAATAGTATATAGGAACTTAATTCAATTTTGTATTTTTGATAAAAAATTAAAACATGTTAAAATCAATGACGGGATACGGAAAGGCAACTGGAACGTATAACACAAAAAAAATATCTATTGAAGTTCGATCTTTAAACAGCAAATCACTTGATTTAAATGTTAGAGTTGCTCCGATTTACAAAGAATTGGAATTAGAATTAAGAAAGGAAATTGGAATAGAATTAGATAGAGGGAAAGTTGATTTAACAGTTTCTTTGGATAGTACTGGTGAGACTAAATCATATGCTATCAATCAAGATTTAGCAAAAGCTTATTATAAAGA
>CALPRR020000098.1 GCA_943326025.2 Candidatus Kuenenia stuttgartensis
AATCAGTAGACGTTAATGCCCAACTTCCAGACCAATTTGAACTTGTAGAAGCATCATCAGAAATCTGTAAGGTCATTGCTCCATATGTCTTAACTATAGTATCTCTCTTTACCCATAGACCGTTATCAGTTTTTAATATATACTTTACGATATCCCCAAACTTAATTGAAGGATTCAATATATATGAAATTGTTCCTGTTTGAGTTTGCATAATAGATAATGAATAAGTAACCGAAGGACCCACAGATTGAATTCCTTGGATAGGATCAATAGAAACAGTTACAGATCCATTTTCATGCCCCAAGCGATTAGCTGAATGATTAAACACACCTGTTTGTGTTTCAATAATTGAAGCATCCAAATCTTTTACTATTAAATATTTATGCGATAAATGAGCCTGAACTAAATTAGGAAACATCATGTCTTTACAATTACTGATTATTTTTGAAGATGGAGGCCAAAATCCATCATTAGAACTTCCTACCTCAGGTGTTATAGCAAAAATCTGTGGTTTGACATTTAAATCAACTTTATACATATAATCATCTGAATCACCTGAAGCAGGATACAATGAAGAGCTTTTCATAAAAGTATAACCATTATATTTTGCCATATGTTCAGTATAGGCTTGAAAATAATTATGATCTACTGCAAATTCATTAGTAGATGTACCTATTGGATGTAATAAACCATTCGAATATGTATGAGCATTAGAAGCGTAAATGAAATCTCTGTTTTCACAAAACCATTTCATTGCTTGCGTTTCAACTTCTGAAAAAGCTCCTGTTCCAGGATATGTATCATCATTAACATTTGAACTAACACCAGTTGTCCCAAAACCATAGGAATAGTTCCTATTTAAGTCTACACCTTTATTAAAAGTCCCTACAATTCGTCGATTTTTTCTGTGCATACCTCCTCCATTAGGATTTGTCGTTTGATTATAAACATAACCATCAGGATTAACACAAGGAACAAAATACATCTCAGTATTATCTACTAAATATTTAATTTCTGTATTTGAAGCATAATTCTCTAATAAATACCACATGTAAAAAATTACTTCAGACATTGCATTTGGTTCTCTTGCATGATGAACAGATGAATATAAAACTTCGGGTTCATTTGTCTCATCAGTTGTTGGATTATCTGAAATACGAACCCAATAAATTGGACGGTTTTCCACTGTCAAAAAATTACTTATTCCTGATTTAGTCGAAATTAAATTTGGATATTGACTAGCCATGTCGTCAAGTTCATTTAAAAACTCTTGATAAGTCAAATACCCACCCATTGAACCTAAATTAAAATTACTTGGTGTAACAGGATTGAATGAACTTGATCCGCTTCCTCCTGAAGTTGAACAAACAATATTTTTATCAATTGGAGAGCTTTTAACTAAATTTTGCTCAACATAATATTTTTGTACATCATCAATTAATATTTCTACATTAAATCCATTATCCCGTGCTACTTGAATTTGATCTGAAGAAAAATCACTGATTAAAAATGTATTTTCTTTATGAAAACCATGGTCTACAGGAATACCTAGATTGGATAATAAATTTAGTCCTTCATAATTTGTGAGAATTTTTGCTCTTGAATATTTTAATTGCCCAAATGCCATGGAGAATAGCAGCAACGATAAAATCGCAACAATTTGTTTCATAGTTTAATAGTTTTAAACAGTAATTCGCGCAATATATTAATTAATAATTAAACTTCAATTAGCAAAAGACTAATTTTAATAAAAAAGACATGAATTGATAAAATTTATAGTTTAAATAAAATCACTTATCCTACTAATTCGGTATTTAAACAGTTTCAAAAACCATCCATAAAGTATGTCAGATTTTTTTATGTTAAGTTTTTAATTTTGTTTTATAAAAACGCTAATATGTCTGATAACAAAATCAAATTTGGAAAAATATTTTGGCCTAGCCTAGTAGCTGGTTTAATAGTTTCAATAATAGGTACAATAATTTTTATTTTAGTTGTAAGTGGAATTATTTCTAGCTTTTCAAATCTTGACCCAGATCCTATAGAAATTGAAGACAAAACTGTTCTTCATTTAACATTGGATGGAGAAATAGGAGAAAAAGGAATTACTAAATTCGACAAAGGTTCATTAAGCATTGAAAGTAAAATAGGATTATCTGCAATTTTAAACGCATTTAAGAAAGCAGAGAAAGATGAAAAAATCAAAGGTATTTTCATCGAAATATCTGATCTAAAATGTGGGTTTTCAACAGCTAAAGAAATAAGAGACGCTATTAATGAATTTGAAAAAAGCGGTAAATTTGCTATTGCTTACAATTCAGGTGAAGTCATTACACAAAAAGAATATTATCTCTCTTCTGCAGCAAATACGAATTATGCTTTTCCTACTTCAACTATAGAATTCATGGGATTAGGTTCAGAGTTAATGTTTTTTAAAAACACATTAGATAAATTAGAGGTTGAAATACAAGTTGTAAGAGGGAAAAACAATGATTTTAAAAGCGCTGTTGAACCTTTTTTCAGAGAGAACATGAGTGATTCTTCTAGGTTGCAAATACAACGTTACCTTTCAAGTATCTGGTCTGATATTCGATTGGACATCTCAAAAGATAGAAAAGTTTCTGTCGAGGAATTAAATAAAATTGCGGAAAATGTTCTGATAAGAAAAGCAAAAGATGCGGTAAAATATAAACTAATTGATGCAACAAAATATAGAGATGAAGTTATAGATTTGATTAGTGAAAAAATTCAATTGGAAAAAGATAAAGAAATAAACTTTGTAAGTTTTGAAAAATATGCAAAAAATAAATTTTACGAAGAACAAACTATAGTAAAATCTGAAGATCCAAATATTGCCGTTATTTTAGCTGAAGGAGATATTTCAACTAGTGGAGAAGGATTAACCTCTGAAAACATTTGTGAATTATTCAGAGAAGTCAGAAAAATGAACTCTATCAAAACAGTTGTTTTTAGAATTAATAGTCCTGGAGGAAGTGCATTAGCAAGTGATGAAATTTGGAGAGAAGTTAAATTAACGAATCAAGTAAAAAAAGTTATAGTTTCTATGGGAGATGTCGCAGCTTCTGGAGGTTATTATATTGCAGCACCAGCAACTACAATTTTTGCTGAACCAACTACCATAACGGGTTCAATTGGTGTTTTTGGAATGATTCCTTATACAGGTAAAATGCTTGAAAACAAATTAGGATTAACCTTTGATAGAGCTTCAACTAATTCTCATGCAATATTATCATTAAACAGAAAATTAACTCCTGAAGAATTTTCAATCATTCAAAATGAAGTGGATGACATTTATTTCGATTTTCTAAATCGTGTTGCTGAAGGAAGAGGTATGACAACTGAACAAGTCAATAAAATTGCAAGAGGAAGAGTTTGGACTGGACGTGATGCTCAAAAAATCGGGCTAGTTGATCAATTAGGAGGGATTGAAGATGCTATCAAATTTGCAGCAGAAAAGGCAAATATAAAAGAATCTAAAATCTTATATTTCCCTAATGCTAAAGAAGATAAATTAGCTGATTTTTTAGAAATGATTGATGATTCTGAAAAAAACGCATCACTGAAAACTTCGACTAAAATACCGGAAGAATTTTTAGAATATTATCAAAAAATCAAAAGTTTAGAAAAATTCACTGGTATTCAAATGAGAATTCCATATGAAATATCACTCAATTAATAATTAGTTAAACATTATTGAGAGTCAGAAATGACTCTCTTTTTTTTGTATTCAGTTTTTCAATATATTTACAAAACTAAATTACTTGAATGAAAATAGTTAGTTTATCAATTATTCTTTTTTGCCTATTAATTCAAGCTTGTACTAGTGAACAGGGAAAATCTGCTCAAAAAGTATTAGCTGAAAATCAGATGGATTTTACTGAATTTATCAATGAATCATATTTTGACATAAAATTTCAAATTCCAGTTCATTTTAAAACGATTTACGATCAATCATTTGTAATTAAAAAAAATGCATTATTAAAAAATATTGAAGAATTGTATTTAAATTTTTCAGTTGAATGTTTTAATAAGTCTGAAGCTGAAAATTTTAAACGTGCTTTTAATTCAGAAATTGATTTATTAAATGCTGTTCATGATAATTATCTTCAAATTCGAAAAAAATCATTAACCAACAGTTGGCCTTCCATCAAAAAAGAATTAAAAGGAATGAATGGATTATTTCAATCAATTGAAGGTGATAATCATAATAATGGCAATTTCTCTTCCTATTTTATGGCAACAGTTGAAGTTAAAAATCGATTTTATGTATTTCAAATGATTGGAAATAGAGAAAATATGGGTTATTTATATGATGATTTCATGAAAATCGTATCATCTGTAAAATAATTATTATGAGTCAAAAATTAATTGAAGATTTATTAAGAAAATTTGACTCTGAACTTCCTGGTGAAAGAGCACATATAGAAATGGCTCCTATTAATAGACCTCTATCAAGTTTTGCTTTAAAAAATGCTATTGCACCCAGAGAAAGTGCTGTTTCAGTTATATTATATCCAAAAGATGATGTTATTCACTCTATTCTTATCCAACGTCCTCTATATGATGGAACTCACAGTGGACAAATTGCATTTCCCGGAGGAAAGAAAGAAGAAACTGATATTCACTTAGAATATACAGCTAGAAGAGAATGCTTTGAAGAAATTGGCCTTCCTATTGAATCAGGCTTTTTAATTAAAGAAATGACGAAAGTATTTATACCAGTAAGTAATTTCATTGTCTACCCTTTTGTTTTTTATGTTGATTTTTTACCTGAATTAAATGCAAATGAAAGAGAAGTTGTAGAAATAATTCATTACAAAATTGACCATCTGTTAAATGATGAAAATCAATCCAAAATGGATATCTTATTTCCTAATAATATTATTCAAAAAAATATTCCTTGCTTTGAAATAGTAGATAAGAAAATCTGGGGAGCAACTGCCCTAATATTAAATGAACTTAAAATGATTTTAAAAGTTTAATTAATTACAATTTTTCTAAAATGATTTTTGAAACTTCAACTATTAATTAAAAAAACTATCTTTGACAAAATTTTTGAAAAAAACACAAAATGGCAACTAACAGAACATTTACAATGTTGAAACCTGATGCAATCGAAAACGGTTACATGGGTAAAATTATCGATATGATTATCGGTGCTGGATTTGATATTAAAGCTTTAAAATACACTAAATTAAGTGTAGAACAAGCGAAAGAATTTTATGCGGTTCACGCTGAACGTCCATTTTATGGAGAATTAGTTGAATATATGTCTTCAGGACCAATCGTTGCAGCAATCTTAGAAAAAGATAACGCTGTTGAAGATTTCAGAAAATTAATCGGAGCTACTGATCCTGCTGAAGCAGCTGAAGGAACAATCCGTAAAGCATTTGCTGAAAATAAAGGTCGTAATGCAGTTCATGGTTCTGATTCTGATGAAAATGCAGAAATCGAAGGGAAATTTCATTTCGCTGCAAACGAAGTTTTTTAATTTTAAAAATAATGAAGGTAATCTGTTTAACATTTTCTTAAACGGATTACCTTTTTTAGTATAATAACCTTTCACCTTCGATTATTTCCGAATATCCTTTTATACGCTTCAATTTGTGAATTATTAATTTAATTTGCTAAAAATATTATTTCATGAAAAAAATTATTTTGATTGGATTTTTAAGTTTCTCCGCTTTCTCATCTTTTTCACAAAAAAAAATTGAATATGTAGAATATGATTTACCAAATGGTATACACGTTATTTTACATGAAGAACATGCGACTCCTATTGTTGCTGTATCTGTCCTATATCATGTTGGATCCAAAAACGAAAAATCTGACAGAACTGGATTTGCTCACTTTTTTGAACATTTATTGTTCGAAGGAACGACAAATATTGGTCGCGGTGAATACAGTGAATTAGTAGAAAAAAATGGAGGTGGGTTAAATGCTAATACTTCTCAAGATAGAACATACTACTACGAAATATTACCTTCTAATCAATTAGAATTAGGTATTTGGTTAGAAAGCGAACGTATGCTACACGCGAAAGTTGAAAAAACGGGTATAGAGACTCAACGTTCAGTTGTAAAAGAAGAGAAAAGACAAAGAGTTGATAACCAGCCATATGCTACTTTTATTCCTGAAATTTTCAAAAGAATGTTTCAAGTTCACCCTTACAATTGGATGCCAATAGGAAGTATGGAACATTTAGATGCAGCTCAAGAGCAAGATTACGTTGATTTTTATAGAACTTTTTATGTACCTGCAAATTCAACAATTTCTATTGCAGGAGATATCAATGTTGCTAATACTAAAAAAATGGTAGAAAAATATTTTGGTTCAATTCCAAAAGGTGAAGCTATCAATTTATTTAGAGATGTTGAGAACTTAACTGACGAGGCATTTTTAGCTAAATATAAAGTTGCAAAATCAAAATTCGATTTAAAAAACTTTAATGCTAATAAAGATCCCGAAGCAAAGAAAGTTATTGATTTATATACTGCAAAACCAAGTGTAATTCCTAGACCTGCAAAAACAACAGAAGCACCAAAAGGAGTTCAAAAAGATGTAGTTTATGATAACATTCAATTACCTGCTTTATTTATTGCTTACCGTTTTCCAGAACAAACAAATCCTGATTTCCCAGCATTAGAAATGATGAATGAAGTATTATCTGGTGGTTCCAGTTCAAGAATGAATAAAGCGATCGTAGAGAAGAAACAATTAGCAAATTATGCATTTTCTTTTGCTTATGGATTAGAAGATGCTGGTATGGGAATATTTGCTGCAATTGCATCTAAAGATATCAGCTTAGATACTATTCAAGTTGAAGTTGATAATCAAATTGAATTGATCAAAAAAGAATTAATTTCTCAAGAAGAATTTGAAAAAATCAGAAATCAATTTGAAAATCAAATCGTAGGTTCAAATGCATCGATTGCTGGAATTTGTGAAAATTTAGCTGACAATTATGTTTATTACGGAAATGCAAACAGAACCAATAATCAATTAGATGCTTATTTGAAAGTTACTCGTGAAGACATTTTGAGAGTCGCTAAAAAATACTTGACACAAGACGCTAGAATTATTTTAGAATATTTACCAAAACCAGAGGCAGCAACTGATGCACCAGGTAAAAATTAATTTGACTATAATGAAAAAATATATTTTATCATTAGGGATCTTAATTCCCTCTATTATGTTTGGGCAAATTGATCGTTCAGTTCGTCCAACAGCAGCTAAAGCTCCAGCTATAAACATTAAGGATTCTGAAGTTTTCACAACTTCTAACGGTATAACTGTAATCTTATCTGAAAACCATAAATTACCAAAAGTTTCTTTTAATATGTCAATGGGAGCTAGTCCTTTGACTGAAGATTCTAAAGCTGGTTTATCAAGTATTGCTGGTGAGTTAATTTTATCGGGAACAACAAACCGTTCTAAAGATCAATTAGATAAAGAGAAAGATTACATTGGTGCAGATTTATCTGCAGATAAAGAATCTGTTTATCTTTCTTGTTTAACAAAACATATGGACAAAGGATTAGAATTAATGTCAGATGTTTTAATGAATGCAAATTTTCCTCAAAGCGAATTTGAAAGAATTAAAAATCAAACAGTTTCTTCCTTATTGTCTACAAAATCTAGTCCTGAGTCAATGGCTAATAATGCAGAATCAAAATCTAATTTCCCGAAAGGTCATCCATATGGTGAAATTATGACAGAAGCTACATTAAACAATATTACATTAGACGATGTCAAGAATTTTTACAAATTAATATTCACTCCAAAAGGAAGTTACTTAGTAATCATTGGCGATATAACAAAAGCACAAGCAACTGCTGCTGTTGAAAAGTATTTCTCTAAATGGAATGGAAACATGGCTTACAAACAACAAATGCCATTATCTATTACTCACAAAGGAAATCGTGTGATTTTTGTAAAAAAACCAAGTGCTGTTCAATCAGTGATTAATGTTACTTTTCCTTTAAACATTAAACCTGGAGATAAAGATCAATTACCTTTAACTGTTTTAAATGACATTTTAGGTGGAGGTGGTTTTGGCACTCGTTTAATGCAAAACTTAAGAGAAAACAAAGCTTATACATATGGTTGTTATTCAAGTTTAAACATTAATGAATTTGGAAGTTCTTTTTCAGCTTCAGGAAACTTTAGAAATGCTGTTACAGACAGTGCAATTACTCAAATTTTGTTCGAATTAGACAACATCACGAATGGTTATGTTAAAGACGAAGAATTGAATTTAACAAAAATGGTAATGGCTGGTGGATTCGCAAGATCATTAGAAAGACCTCAAACTATTGCTCGTTTTGCCTTAAATATCATTCGTTACAACTTAAGTAAAGATTATTACCAAACTTATTTAAAAAGATTGGAAGCGATTTCGAAGGAAGATGTTTTGATGATGGCTCAAAAATATTATTCAGCTAAAAACTGTAACATCATTGTTGTAGGTAATGAGGAAGTATTAGAGAAATTAAAACAATTTGATGCTGATGGTATTGTTGAAATTTGGGATGCTTTTGGAGATCAAATGAAAGAAATGAAAAAAGCTGATATTACTAAAGATCAATTAATTGAGAAATATGTATTAGCAGCAACACAAACAACTTCATTAAAAGCAGCATCTAAAAAATTGAAAAAATTCAAAGCATTTGAAGAAGTATCTGA
>CALPRR020000099.1 GCA_943326025.2 Candidatus Kuenenia stuttgartensis
CAAAGATTATGCATTGATTAAGTTCATACCGTCTAAAACATTCATTACGTCTTTAACAGCTTTTGCAGACTCATCTAATAATGCTTTTTCTTCTGCATTTAAATCTAATTCAATGATTTTTTCAATACCATTTTTCCCTAATACTACAGGAACCCCTAAGTAAATATCTTTTAATCCGTATTCACCTGTTAACCAAGCACAAACTGGGAAAATTCTTTTTTGATCTCTAACAATAGCTTCAACCATCTGAGCTGCTGCAGCTCCTGGAGCATACCAAGCAGAAGTTCCTAATAATTTAACGATTTCACCACCACCAAATTTAGTTCTCTCGATGATTTCGTTTAATTTTTCTTCAGAAATTAATTCTGTTACTGGGATACCAGCAACAGTTGTGTATCTTGGAAGTGGAACCATAGTATCACCATGACCACCCATTAATACTGCTTGAATATCTTTTGGAGAAACGTTTAATTCGGTTGCTAAGAAAGCACGGTAACGAGCTGTATCTAGAACACCAGCCATTCCGAAAACGTTTTTAGAATCAACTTTAGCTGTTAAATATGCGCAATAAGTCATAACGTCTAAAGGATTAGAAACGATAATGATTTTAGCATTTGGAGAATACTTAACAATATTTTCTGTTACAGATTTTACAATACCTGCATTTGTAGCGATAAGATCATCACGAGACATTCCAGGTTTTCTCGGCAAACCAGAAGTAATAACTACTACATCAGAATCTGCAGTTTTTGAATAATCATTAGTTGAACCAACAGTTCTTGAATCGTAAAGGCCAATTGGAGAAGATTGCCAAATATCTAAAGCTTTACCTTCAGCAAATCCATCTTTAATGTCAAGCAAAACGATTTCGTTTGCAATTTCTCTATGAGCTAAAACATCAGCGCAAGTTGCTCCAACGTTTCCAGCACCTACTACAGTTACTTTCATGTGTTTAATTTATTACTTGATTTTTTAATTCAAAATATCGATCACGAAGTTAAGCATTTTGTAGTATTTGTAGTATAATTGTGTGTAATTATTTATAAAAAGTTAAAATATTACTTTTTTTAGGCAACCAACAATTATTGTTTGCGTTTGTAATATATATTGATTGTGGAAAATAAAGAGAAATTAAAAGAGATTATTGCAGGTTGCTTACAGAACAAACGTAAAGCACAGCAGGAGTTATTTCAATTTTTTTATGGACGAATGTTAACGGTTTGTTTAAGATACACAAATGACAGAGACACAGCGCAAGAAGTATTGCAAGAAGGATTTATTAAGGTATTTGAAAAGTTAAATACGTTTGATTATAATGGATCATTTGAAGGTTGGGTAAGAAGAATTTTTGTTAATACTTCGATTGATTATATCCGAAAATCTAAAAAAGATCCTTTTTTAACAGATAACGATAATGATTTTAAATTAGGTGCTGAAAACCTAATAGAAGATCAAGAAGAAATGGAAGTTATAGATTTGAAAGCAGAGATTGCTTTGGATGCTATACAACAGCTTTCTCCAGCTTATAGGTCTGTTTTTAATCTCTACGTTTTAGAAGATTATTCTCACAAAGAAATTGCTGAGATTTTAGGTATAAGTGAAGGAACTTCTAAATCAAACTTATCAAAAGCGAAAGTAAATCTTCAAAAAATATTAGAACAAAAATTTGCTAACATACGAGAATGAATATGAACTTAGAAAATAACATAAAACAAAGCTTAAAAAACTTTGAAATGCCTTATGATCATAAGGCATGGGAGGCTCTGAGTCAAAAATTAGATGCTAAAATGCCTGTTGGTAATAAAAGTTCTAGAAAGATCAATTATAAATTGATTGTTGCAGTTGGAGTTTTTTCAGTTGTTGCTATCTCACTTTTATTATTAAATTATAGAAACTCTAATAAATCAAAATTGAAAGTTGTTTCTCAAAATGGAAATTTAATTCACATAGAACCAACTAATACTACTAAAAAGAATATAGAACAAAATATTAAAAATAATAAAACATTAGTTTTACCTGATAATACAGTTAATAAACAAACTAAAAAAGAAAACGTTGAAAAAGCAGAAGTTCAAATTATAAATCAAGATAAATTAAATCAAAATATAGGATTGGTTTATAAAACGATTATTCCTAATACTTCATCTTTAAAACCCGTATCGACTAAATTTCATATTCCTACCATTCAAGATGTATGTTTAAATGAAAAAATTAAAATTGAAAATACAAATAATGAAAATTTAATAATCATTGCACCTAATAAAAAGCAAACAATTATTGAGTCTAATAAAGTATTAAATTTCATTCCAACAGTTGAGGGTGAATATCAAATAGCTCATTTAATGAATGAAAAACTTATTGTTGAAACTGATTTTAACGTAAAAGCAAATCAAACGCCAGAGTTTATAATTGATAATGAAAATTCTTTTAATGAGAAAGAATTACCTACAGTTGTTTTGAAATCTACTTCTGTTGGTAATGACTATAATTGGATGATTGATGGTAAACCTTTAAATTCTAATTCAAAAGAAATAGAAGCGCATTTGTATAAAAAAGGTAATTACACTGCAACTTTGATAATGACACATCAAAATGGATGTAAATCAAAAGAATCTAAATCGATTCGAATTGTAAAAGACTATAATTTATTGGCAGTAGATGCATTCGAACCAATGAGCTCAAATTCAAAGTTGAATACTTTCATTCCATTTGCACTTACTAAAAGAGATGTTCGTTTCACAATGATTATTTTCGATGTAAATGGAAATGAAGTATACAAAACAAGTGATGCGAATGAACCATGGAATGGGATTGATTCACGATCAAATGAAGCAGCAAAATCAGGTTCAATCTATGTTTGGAAAGTAATGCTTGAAAATCCAGAAGAAGGTGAAAAAGGTCAATATGGAGGAAGCGTGATTATAAGATAATTTCAGGATTTAATTTTTTAAATTCGATTATTTTAGATTCTAACTTAACTTTATTTTCAATTGTTTCTTTTGATTCAGAGTGTAAGTATTTGTGACCTATTTGTTTTTTTAGAGTATTGATTTCTTTTACAAGTGAATTTGTTTTTGAATCAAAAAAAACACTTTTAATTTTGTTCCAAATATAATCTACAGCTTCATCTGAAGGATGAATTAAATCTGATTTGAAGAAGCGATAATCTCTCAATTCATCAATCATGATTTCATATGAAGGAAAGTAATTAGTGCTTGAGTGTTTATTAATTTGTCTAATCGCTTCTATCAGTATAGATTTACTTTGATTATTTTCAATTAATCCATCTTTTATATGTCTAACAGGACTAACTGTAAAAATTATTTGAATAGTTGGATTTACTTCTCTAATTCTTCCGATTGTATTTATCCATTTAGTTACGATCAAATCAATAGGGGAAAGTTCTTTTCTAAAGAGACTTGAAGGCATTTTATGACAATTTGCAACTAATTCAGAATTATCATTGAGTATATATCCCCAAGCTGTTCCAAAAGTTATAAATATTGTATGTGATGATTTTAAATAATCAAGGAAATTAAGTCTAATTTCTGCAAGTTTTTTTTTGAAATTATTTATTTCGAAATCATAAATCAAGCTGTTTGCATCCCAATTTAGAAAAACATCATTTCGTTGGAAGATACGTTCAGTTTTTTGGTCTTCATCAATGCAATTATCAATGAATTTACTTAACAAGATTGGATTGAAAATAGTGCCAAAAGGGTTGGATAATGTTTTAAATCCATGAAAGTTAAATTTTGAGCTTATTTCATCAGAAAAGCAACTTCCTAGAAATATTAGTTGTTTTTCATGATTTATATATTGAAAGGATTGTTTAAGTTCAAAATTTAATTTAAAATCCATTTGTTAAAAGAATTTGTTACGTCTAATAATACGGTCAATAGGTATATGTATAGTACCAAACATTTCATGTGAACTTAATGAATCTATAGCAAAGCCAATTTTAGTGCCTTTTTCTGTCCATATTCCATGATTTTTATTACTCATTACTTGTTTTGGAAAATGCTCTCCAGAAAAAAACAATAATGAATTAGTTTTTTTTACGAATGAAAGGGGAGGTGAAGCCAAAAATTGAAAATGATTTTCATGTTTCGTCAGAATTCCTTTTGCAAATAATTTGTTAATCAAATTTGTTGAATTTTGATTGACAGAAAGTAACAATGAAAAACCAGGGATTTTTTCTTCTTTAATACTTTTAACTTCTGTGACATTGAATTCTTCATCCATTACCGACTCAATATAAGTTTCATGGATGATTGCTATTCCACCTTGTGTAAAGCATAAATCGCCTTCCCAGGCATCCAAAAATTCTTTTGTTGGAAAACTAATTTTCTTTCCAAGATTAAATAAGAATTTGTATATAGGATCATTATAAGCAGTTCTTAATTTCGAAATATCAATATGAATATTTAGTTGTTTTATAACTGAATTCGATGAGGATAATTCAATACCAGGTTTTTTAAGCTTAATGTTTAAAGGTTTTTTGTTTTTAAAATAAGACAAAAGACTAAAACTTGAAGAATCACTATTATGAGCAAATAAGGCTGTTTCAAGACCTTGATTTTGTAATTTTTTCCAATTTGAATAAATAACTAATTTTTCATCTTTAAAATGTTTTTCATTTAAGAATTCTTTCCAACATTGCTTCATACCACCTTTTTTTGCATTCAAGATGTGATTGTAGTTTTTTGAAAACTCTGAGCCCTTATATATAAAAAGCCAATTTTTATCATAAGTCAAATACCCATTTTCTTTTTCATATTTATAAACCTTTTTTTCATTCCAAATAGTCTCTTTAATATCTATAAATTTGCTTATTCTTTGAATGCCAGGGAGAACTTTACTGCTGTCAGTTACTTCAATCATAACTCCCCAATTACCATTTTCATTTGCGAAAATATAGATGGGTTTTTGAAGATTCAAACCGTAACTTTTTCCTTGACCTAGTAAAAACTCATAGGAGAATAAGTCTCTAAATGGAACTTTGTGGTAAAACAACATTTCACTTGTTTCTTTAGCAACATCAAGAAGATAGCATCGCCCTAAGAAGTCAGCTTCAGGAAGTCTATCTTCAAAAGTAGGAGGTTTTTCGTATAGACCATTAAAATAGGGTCTCAAAAATAGAATACTCGCTAAAGTAGTTGCAAGGATTACTAAGAATGTTGTTTTACGAAGGAAAATCTTAATTCTTCTTCGTAAATTTTTACTTAGAAATGACATATATACTATTTATCAAATCAAGAATATATTTACCAGAGTTTTCATACTGACCACTAAATCCATAAGTAATGTCAAAAGAAGTGTTTTTGATTGATGTTTTAGAAGATGTTAACTCCATAACTCCTGTTTTGCCTCTCATAGCATCTATTAGATCGTTTTGTTCACTAGTAAAAATTTCTCGTGGTAATTTATCTATGACTTTACTCCAATCAATATAAGCGTATGCAAATCCACTTTTTTTGTTCTTTTTAGCAATATCTCCAGATAGTGCTTCTTTTCCGTATCCATTAGAATGATTTTTTGCTAAATCCTCATCATTTGTAAATATGAATAAACCATTTTTATTAATCATATAAAGTGGAACTGACTCAAGTATTGCATTTTCAAATTTCCAATAATCTTCATAGTTTTTACATTGTGAAGTAATTCTAGAAATATGATTTAATATTAATTCAGGAATATCTTTTCTATCAGTTGATATACCTATAGCAAATAGTGGCATATCAACTTCTTGTTCAACTTCTTTTTCTTCGTAATTTAAATTTTCATCATAACTATATTCAATTTTAGTAGTTTTCACTTTTTTGATTCCATTAAAAGTTCCGAAAACGCTTCCTTTATATGTTCCAAATAATGCATCTTTATCGACGAATTCATTTAATAATTCAAGTGTTAATAATGTTGAAGAAACGCGCGCATTTTTCTCTTTTTGTAATATAGGAATGATGATTTTATATGCTTGCTCGTATGCTTCTTTTAAATTTACATTGTATGTAAAATGAGCTGAATTATTTTGAGGAATATATTTGAAAACATTTTTATCAAATTTTGCATTGTTCATTTTATGATAAATTGAACCTAATGCTTGTCCATAATTTGCAGTTAATTTTAATTCAATATTATTTTCATTTAAATAAATGTCCCCAAGCATAATATTTCCAGTATATAATGCGTTAAACTCTTCATACATACTTGGAAACATTGATTGAAAATACCAAAACCCTTGAGCTTTCTTGAAATTTCTTGAATTGTCTAGGTAGAAAATCCCTTCTGTATTGTGTGTTAATTGAATAGCAAAACTTGAATCTTGCGATTTCAAATTGATGTTTTTGATGAATAGTTCATTACAGATTTCAAATAAATATTGACGTTGGAATTCTAACTGAACACTATCTCTTAATTCTGAATAATTTTTTTGTCCTGGGTCTTCAACTACAACTGGATATTCAGGTTCATTAAATTCTAAGCCTTCAGTATCTTGTTTTACTTCTTCATTATTTTCCTCTTCAAATTCTTTTTCATCTAATACTTCTTCTTCTAATTGAAAGATATCCTCTTCAATGATTAAAGTGTTTCCTCTAACTACCCATAAAGAATCTGTATATTTACTAATTTTTTCTTCTGTTGGATCAACACGAATTAGTACTCCAACATTTCCTTTGATCAATAAATGGTTGAAATACGAATTATAATATTCAACTCCAAGTATTTGACTGTCAACCAAATCGAAATCGTCAAATGTTGAGAATAACTGTTTTTTATTTTTTATTCCAAATGTAAATCCAGACACTTCAAAATCTTTACCTCTACCATAAAACACGTTTAATTTTGAGTCAAAATCAATTCCAGAATCCTTCAACGTTTTGCCAGAAGTTGAACCGTCAAATAATTCAGATTGAACTTCTTCCATAAACTCATAACGAACTAATTCATCCATTGAGACTTTTTGAAGAATCGAGATATTATTTAAACTGAATACTGTTACAGCTTCCTTTGGAATAAAATCTTCAGAGTGTTGATTGAACGCATAAAAAGAAGCGAATACAAAAACGAAAGTATAAAGTACTTTGTTGAATTTTTTAGAAGTTATTTTTGAATTTATTTCCATGAAAAGTTAAAGCTAAAAATCTAATCTTTTTTCGAAGGACTAAGATAGATTGTATTTTCTAATAAATTAATATTTTGTAATAAAGAATAAGTATTTGTTTGAAGCATTATCGCCAATTTACTTGGTGCTAATTTTGCATTTGTATTTAAGTATTTATCAATCGGTCGATCAAAACGTGTAACTGAAGTATACTTTCCTTGTTTTAACTGTTCTACTTCATTGTCTGTTAAGTTTTTAGATCTGTTAATAGTATAATCTGGTATGTTTCTAATTAACTTTTGACCATCCCAAGTAATCCAATTTTCTGATATTTCTTTGATGTTATGATCTAATTTTTCATCTATTATAACTTGATGAACAGCATCTTGCAATGCAGACAAAGATGTGAAATCACATTTTATTTTAAAGATATAATCGGTGTAATTGCTTTCAATTGTTAAATTTGAAATACCAGTTTTAGCTTCAAATTTTGACTTAAAATGATTCACTTTTTGTTTAATTTCTTCAATTGAAGGCACTTTTTTTCCATCTAAACTATCCAACGCTAAAATTGAATTGATTTTTATTTTACTGGCACTTAAATTAATAGTGTATTTAAAAGAACCAGTTCCATCTGAATTCAATGTCAAATCATCAATAATTTCAATACATGAACTCATTGAAAATACTGTTATAATTGAAAGAATGTAAATCATTAATCTCATAGTACAAATTTAGCTAAAAGGAAGTTTCAAAAACAATACCAAGAAAATTTAGTTTTTCTTAACATATCAACATTCTGTCTGAATTTCTTATTTTTGAAATATGTTATCTAAAAATAGAGCAATTGTATCTGTAACAAACGATTTATATACGGATCAGCGTGTACATAAAATTTGTTTGTTTTTAGAAGAACAAGGCTACGAAGTCATACTAGTAGGTAGAAAAAGAAAATCAAGTTTACACTTAAATAAAAGAACTTATACAACGAAACGCATGAATCTGCTTTTTGATAAAGGAGCATTATTCTATGCAGAATATAATTTTAGGTTATTTTTATTTTTATTATTCAAGCAACATTCTTTATTAGTCTCAAATGATTTGGATTCACTTTTAGCAAATTATTGTGTTTCAAGATTAAAAAGAAAAACGCGATTGGTATATGATTCGCATGAATATTTTACGGAAGTTCCTGAATTAGTTAATAGACCAAAAGTTCAAAGAATTTGGGAAAAAATAGAAGGACGAATATTCCCAAATTTAGAAACAATTTATACAGTTAATTCTTCAATAGCAAATTTATATAAACTCAAATACAATAAAGAAATTTTTGTCGTAAGAAATATTTCAATGCTTTGGAAACCTGAATTTTTAAAATCCAGAGAAGAATTAAATTTACCTTTAGACAAAAAGATAATTATTCTTCAAGGTGCAGGAATAAATATTGATAGGGGAGCAGAAGAAGCCGTTGAGGCGATGAGATTGATTGAAAATGCTATTCTATTATTTGTTGGAGATGGAGATG
>CALPRR020000100.1 GCA_943326025.2 Candidatus Kuenenia stuttgartensis
CCCGTAATGTAACGATCTGCTAAAAATTGTTGGTATTCTTCGTCGTAATATTGTTCTGAAGTTTCTTCGATGAATTTTCCTTTTTCGTGTAATTTCAAAAAGAAATCTTGCGATGTTTTATGGTGGATTTCAGCTGAAGTTCTGTGAAAGATATCAAATGAAATATCGAAATCTTTGAATGAATCTCCGATTTGTTTGTTGTATTTATCGACAATTTCTTGAGGAGTAATACCTTCTTTTTTAGCACGTAAAGTAATCGCAGCACCGTGTTCATCACTTCCACAAATAAAAGCTACATCGTGACGATTCATTCGTAAGAAACGAACGAAAATATCTGCTGGAAGATAAACTCCTGCAACGTGTCCTAAATGTAATGGTCCATTTGCGTATGGAAGTGCGGCTGTGATTGTATATTTTGCTTTACTCATCTCGTAACTAAAATTGTCATTTTGTTGCACAAAGATAGTGGGAATTTAGATATTAGAAGTTAACTAAAGTCATGAAAAGAGAGAACCTGCAACAATTTTAAATTTTATTTTTTGGAATTAATCCTCTATTTTTGACGAAAAGATCAAAAAATGGCTGAATCTTCAAGTGAATCGATAATTTGGAAAGGGAAATTTTCCTACAATCCAGAAGAATATGGATTCGAAGAGGATGTGAATTTTGAATTGTATATTTCCAAAACCGATAATCAATTTGAAGGTGTTTCTTACGATGATGAATTTAGAGATTTACACCCTGAATTACCAAAAGTGAAAGGATATATAGACGGAGATAAAATTTATTTTGTCATTACGTATCCTGTTTCTTATTCAATTGATGAAAACGATAAAATCTTAATTGATCAAACGCGAAAAGGACATGATGTTATTTACAATGGGACCTTTGATCGAACTTTCAATAAATGGTCAGGCATTTGGGAAATTATGCAAGAAGAAGAAATCGATGGTGACGAAATCATCATTCAAGATTATTCTACGGGTGAATGGGAGATGAGTTAATTTATCTACTCAAATAGATTGCTTCCAACGCTTTCTTATCCGCTTTACCGTTTTGATTCAAAGGCATTTTATCAATAATTTTAAAATCTGAAGGTATCATATAATGCGGAATCGAATTTGATAATTTCTCAATGATATCTGCTTTTATATTAAAATCTTGATCGCTTGTTAATTCAATAAGGCTGACAATTTTTTTAACTTCATCGTTACGTCTTAAAGCAATTGTTTCAGATTTAACTACATATGAAATCTCATCAATCTTAGATGTTATTTCGTTTAATTCAATTCTGTAACCATGCAATTTGACTTGGTCATCATTTCTACCTTTACAGAAGAGCATACCATCTTGAAAATAGCCATTATCACCCGTTTTAAAACTTCTTTCTCCTTCAAATATTGAGAATTTCTCTTGATTTAAATCAGGTCTATTTAAATAGCCTAATGATACATTTTTTCCAACAATGACAATTTCTTCCTCGTCGATTAAAATTTTACTTTCAGGTTTAGGAAAGCCAACAGGTAACGGATTGTATTTATTAATAATATCTTCTGTGATTTCAACCAATGTAGTTGCAACAGTTGCTTCTGTTGGGCCGTAAGTATTGTAAATCTTAGTGTTTTTAAAATTTGATTTCAATGACTTTGCTAATACATTAGGCAACATTTCTCCACAAAAAAGAAAATACTTAACTGTATCTGAAATTATTGAATTTTCCATTCGAGAATAAACAAATGAATACGATGGAGTAGAAACCCAAACAGTTCCATTATTTTCTTTTATTCTTTGAAGAAATAACTCAGGTTGATCGATAGTTGATTTACTATTCAATAATAAAGTAGCTCCTAAAGCTGCAAATGTTATCAATTCATAAACAGATAAATCGAAACTAAAAAGCGCCACATTTATAAACACATCATCTTTTGTAAAACCGAAATCAGATGTCATCCATTTTGAAAATGTCAATACAGCTTCCGTTGAAATTTGAACTCCTTTTGGTTCACCAGTACTTCCAGATGTAAAGATTAAATAAACCAAAGGATCTATTGAATCTATAGATGATTTTGAAAATTCAGCTTTTTGAATTAATTCAAATTTATTTGAAGTAAAAAGTATTTCAGATGTTTGTTCAAGTGCTAATTTTTGATCTGTACAATTGATAATTAATTGAACGTTTGCAATATTTTTTACTGCTTGAATTCTTTGGAAAGGATAAACAATATCAACCGGAATATATGCAATATTTAGTTTGATACATGCATAGATGCTAACGATTACTTCAACTTGTTTATGCCCATATATTATAACTGGAAATGCTGATTTTTGATAATTATTTTCAATCAAGTAATTACAAAAAGCATCAACTTCAGCGTTAAATTCTTTCCATGTAATACTTCTGTCATCTCCAATTACGGCGATTTTATTAGGTTCTACATTTTGTTCTACAAAATCTTTATGTTCGAAAGAAAATTTCATAATAAGTTAGAATAAATTACCGCTGAAAATATAAATAGAAAATGCAACTGCATTAAATAGTATAAGAATCGAAAGATATTTGACAATCGTTGGATTTAAGTTTCCAAACACAACATCTTTTCCGTTTTTTTTACACTGATAGTTATAGTAATTATAAATAACAGAATAAAGACCAAAAAGTACACCACTAACAATGTAATGCAATTCAAAACCATTCCAAAATCCCATCAAGGTAAAGGTTAAAAGTAAAGCCAAACCTTGTCTTTGTATTGATGTGAATTTTTTTCTTGTTGTTAAGTCCTTGAAAATCGGTTTGAAAAAATAATCATTCAACCAATCTCCTAATGATTTATGCCAACGATGCCAAAACTCTTTTGGATTTTGAGCTAAAAAAGGTTTGTCAAAATTGTAAGGAACTTGAATGCCTAAGAAATGGCCAAAAGCCATCGCCAATAAGGAATAACCTGCAAAATCAAAAAACAAATAGATTAAGTAGGTGTACATGTAACTCACGTGGTAATATATGCCTTCTAAGCCATCTAAATGAGTAAGAACTAAATTGTGAATGGCTGTTGCTAATATATATTTGTATAGAAGTCCTTTAATTAGATAATCAAATCCTTTGTTGATGTTTTCAGAATTAATAGTACTGAATCCAAGACTAATGTTTTTATTAAAGCGATCATATCGATCAATTGGTCCGATTAATAATGTCGGCGGAAAAGCAAGAAAAGAAAAGTATGTTTTAAGTGAAATTTGACTTCTTTCTGCTTCGTCAAAATGTATTTGTAACATCTTAAAAGTAGCATAAGACAATCCAGCTATTTGGAAGATCGATTGAATAGAATGATTGAATTCTGGTAAAACATTAAATAATTTCATGAAGAATAAAGGAAAAGCATACAAGATAATCACCTTGATGCCGGTCCATTTTCTTTTTTGAGAAAATTGTTTGAAGATTAGGTATCCAAATAACACAAATCCTAAAAAATGAAAAGGCTTTGTATAGAGAAAAAATATGTAAATAAATGAAACAATCGTTAAGAAATTCAAATAAGCTTTAGCGCTAGTTTTAAACTTCTTTCTAAGAAGAATCGCTACAATAAATGCTAAAGTCAGAAATAAATAAAATTGACCATTTGTAAATGGTAAACAATCATGAACTTTAAGTAATTTTTTTAAAATAACAGAATAATTTACCGAAAGTAAATCTCCAGAGAATATAAAATTAGGTATGGATAAAATAAAACTCATGCTTTAAAATTGTTGGTAAACAAAATCAACAGCTGATTCTACTTTTCCATCTAACTGAGGAAAAATAACATGCTCAATATCTATAACATACAAGAGTATAAACCCGATAAAAAGCAAAGTGTAAATAATGATATGATTAAATAATCTATTTTTCTGCATAATATGTATCAACAATAAATTTATTCATTTTCATCCAACCTAAATTCCCTGAATGCATAATATCAGCTAAAGTACCAGGAACATAATTTCTTTTTTCAGGAGTAAACATATTCAAATAAGGAATATTATTTTTTTCAAGTTCTCCTAAAATTATTTTTAATGTTGGATTAAAGCGATTTAAATATTTATAATGATGTGGATTTAAATTTTGAATTATTACTGATGGTTTAGCTTTATTTTTTTTCAATAAATCCATAAGAAGTTTAAAATCTTTCAGTTCTTGATTATTCGTATTTATTTCTTTGAATTCTGCTGAATTAATTGTTCCATCAGTTGTTTTTAGGAAAGAATTAAAGTAATCATCAGCAATAAATTTATTATTTGATTTAATTGATTTAATAAAATTTTCTTGAAGCTTGCTAAATTCATTATTCCAATTAATATGCTTTTGCTTATTTTTTAATTTTTTATTAAATTTTAAATTATATTCTACTTTTGAAAACTCTTTATTCCTGGCCAATAAATATGAATTCAGGACAGGTACTTTGTTGTATTTATAAATATTAAGAAAATAATTTATTTTACTATCTGGATTTTTTATAAGTTCTAGATTATCATATAAATATTTCCCAATTTGAAATTTTTCTCTTTCTGAAATAGTGTTGTCTGTAATGATTCTATTTAAAAAATTAGGTCGAACAAATTCTAAAAATGCTTCGATATTTGTTCCTTCACCCTCAAACCAACCTGGACTAATTAAAATACAAATTTTTGCATTTTTTAAATTATCTTTTAAAGCCAGTAATTCACAATACATAGAATACGATTGATGGTATGCATGTCCAAAACTATTTACTCGAATTCCCATGGAGTCTGGTAAATAATTATAAGGTATATATGGTGTTTCAGTAGTTAATTCAGATGATCCAAAGAAAGTTAATCCTTCTTTTTCTTTTAAAGATCCAACCAATTGAAGCTCTAAACTATCACTTCCATTTAAATTGGCAAAAAGACCTTTGAACGTTTTTTTGTCTCCTTTAATTGATATTGTTTTGTAATTAGAAGTATTAAAGATTTCAGTAATTCCCAATAAGAAAATTATACACAATGAAATGCCTATGATCAAAGGAATAAAGTGATATTTTATTAGTGATTTCAAGCTTTTTTACTTTCTATGTATTTAATGATTAAATCTACTGTTTCAAAATTTTCCACAATAACTTCATTCATTGGAACTTTAATATTGTATTCACTTTCAATTTCCACTATTAATTCAACTAATGTAATTGAATCTAAAATTTTATCTGTCCAAAGTAAATCATCGTTATTTACTCGACTAAATGCAATTTCTTCTATTTTGTCTTTGATAAATTGTTCCATTGAATTTTTTTTGCAAACATAAGAAAAGTTAATGAAATCATGATTGAATTCTTAATGTTGAATTCAACTTACAACACTTATCATCAACTTAATTTCCTCCAAACGCTCGAAGGCTATTTTAAATGTTACACATTATCGTAAATGATAAGTAATTTATAGTTGGCATCACTAATTATAAAAGTTTCTTCATAAATGAATTCAATTCATTCTCAAGTTCTGATAATAATTGTTTTTCTGTTGGTAAATAAAGTTGGTATTTGCTTGCAATAATATTCTCTGAATTTTCGGGTAGACTAAATTTAACAACCGCATCATTTTTATCGGCGCATAATAATATACCAATTGTCTTATTTTCATCTTCAAATTTTTCAACTCTATCAAAATAATTGACATACATTTGAAGTTGTCCTAAATGTAAATGGGTTAGTTTTTCGGTTTTAATTTCAATAATGACAAAACATTTTAGAATACGATTGTAAAAAACTAAATCAATGAAAAAATCATCTCCATCAATTTGAATTCTTTTTTGCCTAGCTAGAAATGAAAATCCATTTCCTAATTCTAACAAAAAATCTTGAAGATGTGAAATGATAGCAGACTCTAATTCTTGTTCATAATAAGAATTTTCTTGTTTCAATCCTAAAAACTCCAAAACCATAGGATCTTTAATAATTTCTTTTGCTTCTTTAGGTTTTTGTTCTTTTTGCGCAACAGCTAATACTGATTCTTTGTCATTACTCATTAACAATCTTTCAAAAAGATGACTATTAATCTGTCGTTCCATTTGACGTGAAGACCAATTATTTTTTACTGATTCTGCAATATAAAAAGTTCTTTTATCTTCATTTTCAATACTTAATAAAAGTTTATATTGTGTCCAATTCAATTGCGTCCGCACTGCGGACGCAATTGGAAAAACTCTATAAAACTGACGATATCGTTCTAATTGTCTAATGCTAAATCCACTTCCAAATTCAGGTTGTAATTTTTCAGCTAACAATTTTATAATGTATTTTCCGTAATCTGCTCTGTCTTTTCCTGCTTGTTCCTCTTCAAAAATCCGCTGGCCAATTTTCCAATACATCAAAGTACGTTCGGAATCAACTTTACGGATTGCATTTTCTCTTGAAAGGCTTATTATCCCTTTAATTTCATTGATTAATTTGGTGGTTTCTTTAGGTGATTTTGTACTCATAAAATTTAATTTTTCACATTAAGTTAGTGAAAAAGTTTATTTCAACAAATACAATTAAGAATTAATTAACTCGAAAAAATTTAATTCAAATTGGAATTATTTCTCTACAGTAACACTTACCAACAGCTTAATTTCCTCCAAACGCTCGTAAGCCATTTTTAGGTGTTGTACATTGTCGTAAATGATGCGTAATTTATCGTTGGCTTCGCTCATTTTACAATCTTTTGGTCCACGTTGAATGTAATTTAATACGCCTGTGAAAATAGGAGATTCATAATAAACAGATTGCGGATTTGAAATGAAGTAACCAATCATTTTTCCTCCTTTTAGAACTAATTTCTCTAATCCCAATTCTTGCGCCATCCAACGCAATTTGAAAGATAAAATCAATTCTTTCACTTCTTTTGGTAAAGGTCCAAAACGGTCAATTAATGATTCTGTAAATTTTGTCAAGGCTTCATCGTTGGCTAAGTTGTCCATTTCTTGGTACAAACTCAAACGTTCAGCTACGTTGTTGACATAATCATCTGGTATTCTGACTTCTAAATCAGTTTCTAAAACGCATTCACGAATGAAAGAAGTCATCGAATCGGTGTTTCTTTCTTCAAATAGAGTCTTGAATTCTTCTTCACGTAATTCTTCCATGGCTTCGTTCAAGATTTTTTGATACATCTCAAACCCAATTTCAGAAATGAAGCCACTTTGTTCACCGCCCAACATGTTTCCGGCTCCACGAATGTCCAAATCTTTCATGGCAATGTTGAATCCTGCTCCTAAATCGGAGAATTGAACCAAGGCTTCTAAACGTTTTCTTGCTTCGGAAGTCAACACTGAAAATTTTGGTGCGACTAAATAACAGAACCCTTTCTTGTTGGAACGACCAACACGCCCTCTTAATTGGTGTAAATCACTCAATCCAAAGTTGTGTGCATCGTTGATGATAATTGTATTTGCGTTGGAAATATCAATTCCTGATTCAATGATCGTTGTCGCCAACAAAACATCATATTCATGATTGATGAAATCCATCATTATTTTTTCTAAGTCTTTACCGTCCATTTGTCCGTGACCGATTGCAACACGAATACCAGGGCAAAGGCGTTGTAACATTCCCGAAACTTCTTTGATATTCGCCAAACGATTGTGAACGAAGAATACCTGTCCACCTCTTGAAATTTCATAAGCAACGGCATCACGAATGGTTTCTTCGTTGAACTGAATAATCTCTGTTAGAACAGGTTGTCTATTCGGAGGTGGAGTATTAATTAAACTTAAATCACGTGCACCCATCAGCGAAAACTGTAAAGTTCTCGGAATAGGCGTAGCAGTTAATGTCAAGGTATCAACTGTTGCACGCATGGTTTTTAATTTATCTTTTACCGCAACACCAAATTTTTGTTCCTCATCGATAATCATCAAACCTAAATCTTTGAATTTTACCTTTTCGGAAACGATGGCGTGTGTACCCACTAAAATATCGATTTCACCAGAAGCCAGTTTTTTTAATGTTTCAGTAGTTTGTTTCGCTGATTTGAAACGGTTAATATAATCGACTTTACAAGGAAAATCTTCCAAACGTTTTGCAAAACTTCTATAATGCTGCATCGATAGTATCGTTGTTGGAACTAATACAGCAACTTGTTTACTATCTGCAACTGCTTTGAATGCAGCTCGAACAGCCAATTCTGTTTTACCAAAACCTACATCACCACAAATCAAACGATCCATTGGTGTTGAAGACTCCATATCTTCTTTGATGGCTTGCGTTGTTTTTAATTGGTCGGGTGTATCTTCATACATAAATGATGCTTCCAACTCATTTTGCATATAGGTATCCGGTGCAAAGGCAAATCCTGGTTGGGATTTACGTTTTGCATATAATTGAATTAAATCAAAGGCTAATTCCTTGATTTTTGTTTTCGTTTTGTTTTTAAGTGTTGTCCACGTTTGAGAGCCTAATTTATTCATTTTAGGCGCAATACCATCTTTACCCGTAAATTTAGAAATACGGTGTAATGAGTGAATTCCAACGTAAAGCACATCACCATCTTTGTATAACAAACGAATTGCTTCTTGTGGTTTTCCGTTTACATCAATTGTTTGCAAACCAGAAAACTGACCAACTCCGTGATCGATATGTGTAA
>CALPRR020000101.1 GCA_943326025.2 Candidatus Kuenenia stuttgartensis
GAAAAAGGGAAATCCTTTAAGTTTGAGTATAATCTATAGTATTATAGCACAAAATTTAAACATTCCGATTTACGGTGTTAATCTACCAAATCATTTTGTACTTGCATTTTTAGATGAGTTTGGTGTTCGAAAATACATTGCAGAAGAAAATAAACACGGTGTATTGTTTTACATTAATCCATTTTCAAAAGGAACTGTTTTTGATGAAAATGAAATCAAATCTTTTTTAACAGGAATCAATCAACCACATTTAAAAGAATACTTTGAACCTTGTTCGAATACTTCTATTTTAAAAAGAATGTTAACGAATTTAATTTCTTCTTTTCAAGAAGTAGGGAACTCTGAAAAAGTAAAAGAGTTGATAGAATTAAGAGAATTATTAGAAGATTAATTCAGTTCTAATAACATCCAAAGATCACAAGCAAAATGTCCGGATTCGCCTAAAGGGGAATTTAATTTCTTAAAACCAACAGATTCATATAGGTTTACGGCATTGTTCAATTCAGGAAGTGATTCTAAATAAAGTGAGGATTGATTGAGTTCTTTCGCTTTTTCAATACATTTCTGCAATAACTCATAACCAATCTTTTTCCCACGAGCTTCTTTGGAAACATATAATTTCACTAACTCAATACAGTTTTCGGGTAATCCTTTTGTAGGGAAAAGTCCACAGCCACCTAACATTTCACCATTTAATTCAGTAATAAAATAAATGCTTTTTGGGTTTTGAAATAATTCAAAAAGTGAGTCTGTTGTTGGGTCTGTATAAACAGTTCCAGGCTTATCTACACCAAATTCCTTAAGTGAAGTTCGAATAATTGAAGCAATTTTTTGATTGTCTTCAGGTTTTATTTCGCGAATTTTCAGGCTCATTTTATTTTTACCTCTAGATCAAACTTTTTCAATTCTCTAAATAATTCATTATTAGGATCAACTTTTATTGTCTTTGAAGGCATTTTAACTTCCATATTTTCTAATGGATCATAAATTGTAAAGTGCAAATTACAATTTCCTTCATGTTGTAAAAACAATTTGTTTAAATCAGAAATCAATATTTGATCAATTGCTTTTGTCGAAAGTTTAACGTGAATTGAATTTGCTTTTGTTTCTCTTAAATTAGCCAACATCTCAATCGAGTTGATCACAAATTCATATTCAGATCTTCTTGGTGGAATTTCAATTTTCCCTTTTATGGCGATAAATGCACCGGGAGTAATGAAGTGCTTGAACTTTAAAAAATTCTCACGCCACAAAAACAATTTAAAAGAATCCGTGTAATCTTCAATTTGAATAGTTCCGAAAGGATCTCCATTTTTGGTGATGCGATGCTCTGCTTCAGTAATTGTACAACCAATCAATAAATCTTTGTTTTTATGCGTTTCCATGTCATTTAACATGGCGATACTTCCATTACAAAATGAATCTATTTCGATTTGAAAATCATCTAGTGGATGACCTGAAATGAAAATCCCTACAACTTCTTTCTCACGATTTAATTTATAAATGCTTCCCCATTCTTCTGCTTTTGGAATTTCAGGTTCTGGCATTTTTGTTCCTGTACCTTCACCAAACATCGATACTTGTGATGAGTTTTCACTTTCTTGAAAGCTTGCTCCAAAACGCATGACATTCTCCATGAAAAGTCGACCGTTAGAATCTTCCTTAAAGAATTGAGCTCTATGAATATTTTTGAATGAATCAAATCCTCCAGCATAAGCTAAACTTTCGAATGCTTTTTTAGTACAAAGTCTTAAGTTAACACGTTTAGCAAATTCAAAAATATTTTGATAAGGACCATTTTCAGCTCTTTCTGAAATAATTGCTTCGACAGGAGCACTTCCTAAACCTTTAATCGCACCTAAACCAAAGCGGACAGCTCCTTCTTTGTTTACCGTAAATTGATAATTAGATTCGTTAACATCTGGCCCCAATACTGGAACCCCCATTCGTTTACATTCTTCCATGAAAAAGGAAACCTGTTTGATGTCATTCATGTTGTTACTCAAAACAGAAGCCATGTATTCAGCAGGGTAATTTGCTTTTAAATAGGCTGTTTGATATGCAATCCAAGCATAACAAGTTGAGTGTGATTTATTGAAGGCATAAGATGCAAATGCCTCCCAATCCTTCCATATTTTCTCTAATTTTACTGGATCGTGACCTTTTTCTGAACCTCTATCAATGAAAGCAGGTTTCATTTTATCCAAGGTCGGACGATCTTTTTTACCCATTGCCTTTCTCAACGTATCGGCTTCACCTTTTGTAAATCCAGCTAATTTTTGAGAAAGAAGCATTACTTGCTCTTGGTAAACAGTAATACCGTAGGTTTCTTTTAAGTATTCTTCACAATCGTCAACATCATATACAATCTGTTCTGTACCATGTTTACGTTTAATAAAAGAAGGAATATACTCCAAAGGTCCTGGACGATACAAAGCATTCATGGCAATTAAATCGGCAAAAACTGTCGGCTTCAATTCACGCATGTATTTTTGCATTCCGGGTGACTCATATTGGAAGATACCAACTGTTTCACCTCTTTGGAATAACTCATATGTTTTTTCGTCGTCAACAGGAAATTCATCGGGAACTAATTCTATTCCATGTCGTTCTCTTACATTGTTGACTGCGTATTTGATTAATGTTAAGGTTTTTAGACCTAAGAAATCCATTTTCAATAAACCAGCAGATTCAGCAACAGAGTTGTCGTATTGCGTACAATACATCTCTGAATCTTTGGCTAATGCAACTGGAACATAATCTGTAATATCACCTGGTGTTATGATGACTCCACAGGCGTGAATTCCAGTGTTTCTAACCGAACCTTCAATTTTTCTAGCTTGATTTAATACACGACTTGAAAGATCTTGTCCTGTAGAAATCATTTTTAATTCATTCGCTTTACCAATTTCTTCCTGATTGTTTTTTAATTTATCAGCTAGTTCAGCATCTGAGAATTTAAATAATTTCGATAATGAAATATCTGGAACCAATTTTGCAACTTTATCAGCTTCAGAAAGCGGTAAATCCATTACACGAGCAGCATCACGTATAGATGATTTTGCAGCCATAGTTCCGTAAGTAATGATTTGCGCTACTTGATTTGCACCATATTTTTGAATTACCCATTCGATTACTTTACCACGACCTTCATCATCGAAATCGATATCAATATCGGGCATCGATACACGATCTGGATTTAAGAAACGCTCAAAAAGTAGATCGTATTTAATTGGATCTACGTTTGTAATTCCTGTACAATAAGCTACTGCTGAACCTGCTGCTGAACCACGACCAGGTCCAACCGAAACACCCATTTCTCGAGCGGCATTACAGAAATCTTGAACAATCAAGAAGTAACCTGGATAACCAGTTTTCGCAACAGTTGCTAGCTCAAAATCAATACGATCTCGTATTTCATCTGTAATTTCAGGATATCTTTTTTTAGCGCCTTCGTAAGTTAAATGGCGTAAAAAATTATTCTCACCTCTTTTTCCTCCGTCGACTAAGTCTTCAGGGTCTGTAAATTCTTCAGGGATATCAAATGCTGGTAAAAGTACATCACGAGCTAAACCGTAATGTTCGCATTTTCCTATAATTTCTTGAATGGATTCAATTGCTTCAGGAACATCCAAAAACAATTCCTTCATTTCATCTGAAGTCTTATAGTAATATTCTTCGTTTTCTAGTCCAAATCTAAAACCACGACCACGACCTTTTGGTGTTGAAACCAATTCGTTGTCTTTTACACATAATAATACATCATGTGAAGCAGAATCACTTTTATCTAAGTAAAACGTATTGTTTGTAGCAACAAGTTTGATGTCATTTTTCTTTGCAAGACGAATTAATGCTTCATTTACACGGTTTTCATCTTCTTGACCATGTCGCATAATTTCAACGTACAAATCATCTTTAAAAATGTTTTTCCACCAAATTAATGCTTCTTCCGCTTGGTTTTCACCAAGGTTTAAGATCATGTTTGGAACTTCACCATAAAGATTTCCTGTCAAAACAATCAATTCTTCATGATGTTTTTCAATTGCTTTTTTATCGATTCGAGGAACATAATAGAATCCTTCGGTATAAGCGATAGAAGCTAATTTTATCAAGTTTTGATAACCTCGTTTATTCTTTGCAAGAATGACTACTTGGTAACCATTGTCTTTATTTTTCTTATCTGTTAAATCTTTACAAACATAAAATTCACAACCGATAATAGGAATGATTTCATTTTTTTCAAACGGCAAACCTTCTTCTTCAGCTTTAGCTTTTTCTGCTTTAATATTTTTGTTATAACCAGCAATTGCTTTTTCAAAATGGAAAGCAGCCATCATATTTCCTGAATCAGTCAATGCAACAGCAGGCATATTTAATTCACCTGTTTTTGCAACTAAAGCATTGATATTGATAGTTGATTGAAGAATTGAAAACTGAGAATGATTATGTAAATGAGCAAAAGGGATATCTGCTAAACGTTGTTTTGCTTCATTTTCATCAATTTCAATGACAACATCAGAAGGCGCTTTTTGTTTTTTTAATTTTTCACTTTCTAGTTTTAGATTTAAATGATTTAATCCAATTGAAATGATTGGAGCTGGATTAAACGCTTTGAAATCTTCTAAATAGCGATCTCCTTGTTGAAGTTGTTCTAAGGTATAATTATCAATACGGATCAACTCGAAGAAACAACGAGTAGTTGCTTCAACATCGGCAGTCGCATTATGTGCCTCACCAAAAGGAGATCCAAATAAATGTTGGTGTAATTCTGTTAATGTAGGAAGTTTCCATTTACCTCCACGACCACCAGGGATTTTACACATGTCAGCTGTTACTTCTGTACATGTATCTAAAACAGCCATTGAAGCCATTGGCGACTCAACACCTTTACGGTGTAATTCACAACCTAAAATATTGATGTCGAATCCAATGTTTTGTCCAACAACAAATTTCGCCTTTGAAAGCGCAATATTGAATTCTTTTAAAACCGTTTCTAAATCAGCACCTAAGGTGTCAGCTAATTCCGTTGATATTCCGTGTATACGTTCTGCATCATATGGAATGTCATAACCTTCTGGCTTGATGAGGTAATCTTTTTGTTCCAGCAATCGACCCATGTCATCATGTAACTGCCAAGCAATCTGAACGGCTCTAGGCCAATTGTCTGTATCCGTTATCGGGGCATTCCAGTTACGAGGTAAACCTGTTGTTTCGGTATCGAATATAATGTACATGGATCTTTTATTTTTTGGAAGCATAAAGTTAGGGAAAAAATACTTGAAAGTCTTTTTGTGTTTTAGGAATATTTAGGTTAGTTTTTAACAAAAACGAGTTCTTTTCAACTAAGATGAATATTATTTATTAGTCGTATCCTTAGTTAATTCATATAATTAATAATTGACAAAAAGAAATATGAAAAATACAGCTCTATTTTCAAAAAAAAGAATTGAAGTTTCTTGAATTTTAAAGAAAAACGATTACTTTTACGACACAAAATTTGAGAAGATGAATTTACACGAATATCAAGGAAAATCTATATTGAAAAGCTTTGGGGTTAAAGTACAAGAAGGTATTGTAATTGACAAAGTGGAAGATGCTCAAGAAGCAGCTAAAAAACTAACTGAACAAACTGGTACTAGCTGGTATGTGGTTAAAGCACAAATTCACGCAGGTGGTCGTGGAAAAGGGGTTGTTGCAGAAACAGGTTCTCATGGTGTAGTTTTAGCAAAAGGAATTGATAAACTTGATGATACTGTTAAAGGAATCTTAGGTGGTCATTTAGAGACATTACAAACAAACGGAGTTGGTAAAAAAGTAAACAAAGTGTTAATCGCACAAGATGTTTATTACCCAGGTGAATCAGAAGTTTCTGAGTTTTACATGTCTGTTTTATTAGATAGAGAATTAGGAAGAAACGTTATCGTTTATTCTACTGAAGGCGGTATGGATATTGAGCACGTTGCTGAACATACACCACATTTAATCTTCAAAGAAGCAATTGACCCAAGAGTTGGTATTCAAGGATTTCAAGCACGTAAAATTGCTTTTGATTTAGGCTTATCAGGAAAAGCGTTCAAAGAAATGACACAATTCGTTGTGAATTTATACAATGCTTTCGTTGGATGTGATGCTTCTATGTTTGAGATTAATCCAGTTTTCAAAACTTCAGATGATCAAATTATTGCGGTTGATGCTAAAGTTACTTTAGATGGTAACTCATTATTCCGTCACCCAGATTATTTAGCTATGCGTGATTTCGCAGAAGAAGATCCTACAGAAGTAGAAGCTGATGCTGCTGGATTAAATTTCGTTAAATTAGACGGTAACGTTGCTTGTATGGTAAATGGAGCTGGTTTAGCAATGGCTACTATGGATATCATTAAATTATCAGGAGGAAATCCTGCTAACTTCTTGGACGTAGGAGGTACTGCAAACGCAGAAAGAGTTGAAAAAGCTTTCCATATTATCTTAAAAGATCCAAATGTAAAAGCAATTTTGATTAACATTTTTGGTGGTATCGTAAGATGTGACCGTGTTGCTCAAGGTGTTGTTGACGCATACAAAAACATGGGTAACATTCCAGTTCCGATTATTGTTCGTTTACAAGGAACTAATGCTGTTGAAGCGAAAAAATTAATTGATGAATCAGGATTAAATGTTCACTCTGCAGTTATGTTACAAGAAGCTGCTGACAAAGTAAAAGAAGTTTTAGCTTAATTGATAGCTTTATATATTGTGAACGCTTCTCGAAAGAGAGGCGTTTTTTTTGTTTATTATATTTCTTTGTAAAAAACTAAATTGAATTTAAATGAAAAAAATAATGTTTGTTTTCAAATAAAAAAGCGTTCATATTCTTAAATTTTATGTTTAAAAAATTAGCTAGCGAGACTTATAGAAATAACATTACAAATAAAGATAAAGCCTTAAAACTTTTTGTAAAGAGTAATACTTTCGCTTAAACTCAATGAAAACAATAAAATCTTTCTACCTTTGTTAAAAAAAATCAAAATGAATTTATTTAATCGTTATTCTATCATATATAAAACACCAGCTGAAATCGAAATTATGCGTGAAGCTGCTCAAATTGTAAGCCGTACATTAGGTATTTTAGCATCTGAGATTAAACCTGGAGTAACACCATTGCATCTTGATAAAATAGCCGAGGAATATATTCGTTCACAAAATGCAATTCCTGGTTTTTTAGGTTTGTATGATTTTCCAAATACTTTATGTGTCTCAATTAACGAACAAGTTGTTCATGGGATCCCAACAAAGCGTCAATTAAAAGAAGGTGATATTATTTCTGTAGATTGTGGAGCTTTATTCGAAGGGTTTTATGGCGATCATGCATATACATTTGAAGTTGGTGAAGTTACACCAGAAGTGAAAAAATTATTGGAAGTAACGAAAGAATGTTTAGAGATAGGAATTCAACAAACAAATACTTCAAATAGAATTGGAGATATCGGTTTTGCGATTCAACAACATGCAGAAAAACATGGTTATGGAGTTGTAAGAGACTTAGTAGGTCATGGATTAGGAAGGACAATGCATGAAGAACCTCAAGTTCCTAATTATGGTAGGAGAGGAAGCGGTAAGAAAATTCAAAATGGATTGACGATTGCAATCGAACCAATGATTAATATGGGTACGGAGCAAGTTGTTCAGTTAGATGATAAATGGACAATAGTAACTGCTGATGGATTACCTAGTGCACATTTTGAACACGATGTAGCTGTAGTTAATGGTAAGCCTGAAGTTTTGTCTACATTCAAATATATTGAAGAAGCTTTAGCTAAAAAATAATTATTTCATGTCAAAAGAGGGAAGGGTAATTGCGTTAGCTATTTTAACTATTTTTATTTATGCTTTTAGCATTCTACTTCAAAAAGGAGCATTTATTTTTCCTTTTCCTCTAAATGAAATTATATTCTTTATATCAGCTCTTGCAATTAGTTTTCACCAGTTCAAAAAGGAAAAATTTTTAAGTGTATTATTTCCTATTGTTGGTTGTCTATTTGTTTTATCGAGTGAATTTTATTGGGCTATTTTTTTTAATGCTCAACAAATGGAAGCTTTCTCTAATTCTCTTGCTACTGATTTATTTAAAATCTTCTTTTTTATAGGGTTAATTAGTTTAATTTATCTTTCATTTAAAGAAATGAAAAATAAATTAGTCAGTATTGGATTAGTATTTTCAATATTAGGTATTATTATAAGTTTAATTATTGGTCATCAATTCATAGAAATTGCTTCTTTATTGATTGTTTCTGTGATATCTATTAAGAGACTTGCCGAAAAGCCGATACTAAATTTATGGATTTTACTTTTTGTTTTAGAAATCACAAAACTTTGGTCTTTAGCGGGTTGAATTTTGAATTGAAAAAAAAACAAAATTTATTTCAAAAAAGACTTTGTAAAACGAAAGCTTTTATTACTTTTGCGCCCTAGTTCTTTTATATAGAATCCGGAGGGATGGGTGAGTGGCTGAAACCACCAGTTTGCTAAACTGACGTACTGGTAACGGTACCGCGAGTTCGAATCTCGCTCTCTCCGCTTTTTTTTTAAAAAGC
>CALPRR020000102.1 GCA_943326025.2 Candidatus Kuenenia stuttgartensis
ACCTGGTGTATACATTTTAGAACAATAAGAATAATCCATATAGTTTTCTACATTGTCTACAACGTTATATGTCCATGAACTTGTTACACCATTTACTGTATTCAAATCATCACATGAATTACTAGTTACATAACATCCTGTAACACCAATTGTTACTGGTGTATCTGCCACACCATCATCTATACTACAACTTGATGCATCTCCAGGACTATTATTATCTCCCCAAGTGTGACCTAAATTTAACCAATGTCCTATTTCATGAGTCATTGCTCTGCTTCGTAATTCACTTCCTGTTCCGATTGATCCAACATAATTATGCAATATCCATATTCCATTGTCCATTGCAGTGCCACCCCAATTTGATGGTTTATAAGTATAACCAGCTGCTCCACCAATTTCTGAACAAACAAATACATTTAAATATTTATTACTCGCCCATTCACCTTTATATACATTGTTACCTGCTTTAATTGCATCTACCTGTGCTCCTCCGTCAGAACCATCAGACGTTATTGCATTTTGAGTATATGTAACACCACTAAAACATTGTCCATTTGGAGCTTTTGTTGCTAAAACAAATTCAATTTCAATATCAGCTGGCATTCCTATAAAAGGTGATTGCACACTATTTGCATCAGCATTTTGCAAACGATAATCTCTATTTAATATTGAAACTTGATTTAATATTTGTTCTCTGGAAATTTTTTCATTTCCTCCATTATGCAAAACATGAAATACAATCGGGATTTTATATATCGTTGCTTTTTCAGAACCAGAAACCTTCTTTTGATTTTCAAGATTTTTTAAGATTTCTTGTTCTTCATTAAACATTCTTAAAGCATCTGGATTTTGAAGTCTTGTCTTCATCTTTTTGTGAGAAGTACAATATTCTACATTTTCACCTTCTCTGCAATTACTTTTATCAATTACAGTAGTTTGACCAAAAATGATAGGGGTAATTAATAAAGTAAAAATAATACTCAGCGTATTTATTATTTTCATAGCAACAGTTTTAACAATTTCAGACTGCAATATATAAAAACAATAGATAAAATATTAAAAAAATACTTGAACGGTAGTTATTGTTGATTAAATGTATGAAATTATTGTTTTGAACTATTCTTTAGCTCTGCATCAACAATTTCTAATTCATGAAAAAATTCATCACCAAAAGCCCTAATTATTGGTTCTTTCAAGAATTTATAAACTTTTACATCCAATTTACTTCCACAAGCACAAGCCGGTTCGCAAATTTTCCATCGATCATAATTTATTGCTTCAAATTCATTGAATTTACGCACTCTAATCGGATACAAATGGCATGAAATAGGTTTTTTAAAATCGGTAAATCCTTCTTTATGGGCTTGTTCTACCGCACATTTTGTGATTCCTTGTTCGTCAAAATAAACAAAAACACATTCAGCTCCATTTACTAACGAAGTCACAGGAACATTTTCTTCGTCCATGTAAAATACCCCTTGCTTATCAACTACATCTATGCCTTCTTGACGCATAAATGGTTTGATTTTTTCAAGATCTTCTTCTAAAATAGAAACTTCCTCAAATGTTAGTGGAGCTCCTGCATCACCATCAATACAACATTGACCTTTGCAAGCGTTTAGGTCGCAAACAAATTTCTCTTCAAAGATTTGTGTTGAAACGATTTTATCTCCTATTTCTACTAACATAACTGATATTTTTACAAAGGTCTAAAAAAAGTCAAGAATTACAAGGTTAATATCTGCTCTTTTGTATTAATGATTTTAAGCCAAAAGTATCTGTAATTAAAATTCAAGGTTGAATCAATAATTTATTATATCGTTCAAGTTTTACTTCCTTGTCCAATTCAGCTTCTCCGTCCAAAAATTGAACAAATTCTTCTGAAAGTTTAGGAGCTATTAAATAGCCTTTCGTTCCTAAGCCATTAAAAATAGAAAGCTTTGAAAATTCAGAATGCCTACCAATTATAGGTCTTCGATCTGGTGAAGTTGGTCTTATTCCAGCTTTATGTTCAACTATTTCAAATGGAAACTTCGTTAATAACTGTACTTTTTCGAGCAAATCTGCTTTCCCTTCCTCCGTTAATTCTGTATTATTTGTATTCCATTCGTATGTTGCCCCGAGTCTAAAGTGTTTTTTTCCAATTGGAAGAAGAAAACATTTACGATTTAGCGATTCATTTTCATTGATTTGGTCAGATTCGATTGTCAAGACTTCTCCTTTTGTATGTTCAACCGGTAAATAACCAAACCAAGGATTTAAATTATTGTTAGAACCCTCACAAAAAATGATTTCATCAAACAATTCTCCTTTATACGATCCTATTTCAGGATTAAAATCGCTATAATTAGCAGATTCTTCTATCAATTGACCATTATCTTTTATCCATTTTTTCCCAGCAATTAAAAATGGAATTGGATCAACATAGGAAGATCCTTTTATCCTTCCTGAACCAAAATCGTTTTGGGCAAATGAATAATTATCGTCCTCTTCGGTTATAGCTTCTAAATATTTTTCAAAACGTTCGGTATTTTGTTTTTCTAACCACATTACTTTTTCATGATCCGACGAAAACATCCGACGAATAGTAATTGGATGATAAATAGGAATTGTTGTTTTACTTGTTAAATCGTTATAGAAATTTTCTGCAAAAGGCAAGAAATCATCTAATCTCCATGATTTTGTCATTCTACGAAAAACCATAGGGTTAATTTGTCCAGCAGCGATTATTGAACTTTTATTTTCAAGATTATCAATCAAAGTAACTTTATGACCACTATTAATTGAATGAATACCAACACAAATTCCTGATAACCCTGATCCAACAATTAAAACTTTCTTTTCCTTTTTCATTTTGCCAATGCTAAACTTATAACGCTGATACAAACTTCGGGATTATTTTTCTGAATCGATTGGATAATCGCTTCTAATGTTGCTCCAGTAGTAATTACATCATCCACAATAGCAATATGTTTATATTCTTGATGTGATTTTTTTCCAACAGAAAATTTATTCTCTACATTTTCCCATCTCAAAAATCGACCTTTCTTTGTTTGCGTTTCTGTATTTTTATCACGAACAATAAAATCTTTAAGTACTGGGATATTTAATTGATTTGAAATACCATCCGCTAACTTTTCACTTTGATTATACCCCCTGATAAAAAGTTTCTTTGGGTGAAGTGGAACAGGAATCAATGCGTCTAAATCTTTAAACACCTCAATATCATTCAATTTCCGTCCAATCATTTGTCCAAATTGAACTCCAATTTCTGGCTTATCTTTATACTTTAATGCATGTAAAATTGGTTGCACTTTTTTACCCTTTTCAAAGAAAAATAAAGCAAAAGTTGCTTTTAAGTTAACTCTTCCCCAAAACAATTGATCTAAAATTGTTGGTTCCTCATACCTTTCAAAATAAGTATACTGCAATTCAGTTTTACAAAAAGGGCAAATTTGGTCAGAAGATTTCATTAATTCTTTTTGACAAATCAAACACGAATTTGGATAAATGAGATGTACAACATTCGTTGTCCAAGATAAAAGATTTTTTAGTCGAAATTTTTGCTTTTCCATATGGTTATTAGGGTATCTTTCATATACACAATTTTATGTTCAAAACAACAAAAAATAAAACTTGACAAAGGTAAAAAACTGTCGTAAATTTAATGAATAATTACAAAACTTATTTGTTATCAGATGATTGATGAATTTCAAATATTTATCGACAAATGAAGAAATTTTTACTGTGAATATCTTTAATTATGTGTTGATAAAACGTCTATCAATTGTAATCAAAGGGATTGAGAAAAGAATTGTTCATAACCTCGATACATTGTGAATTTCTTTACTTGTGAAAACTTAGAATTATAACAAATTTTGTAAGCCAGAAAGATGAAGAGATAATTAACGAATTATTAACTCATTTGATGAAGAAAAAATGAATAGCTGTACACAGAAAAAACATTACAAAAAACCAAAAAATGCAAGTAGTAGAACCAATTTTAGAACCGAACAATAATAGATTTGTTCTTTTTCCTATACAACACGACGATATTTGGTCTTTTTACAAAAGAGCTGAAGCAAGTTTTTGGACTGCTGAGGAAATTGACTTATCTCCAGATTTAGTTGATTGGGAAACAAAATTGACAGAGGATGAAAAACACTTCATTAAGCATATTTTAGCATTTTTTGCTGCTTCTGATGGAATCGTTAACGAAAATTTAGCTGAGAACTTTGTGGCTGAAGTTCAATATACTGAAGCTAAATTTTTCTATGGTTTCCAGATTGCAATTGAAAATATCCATTCTGAAACGTATTCATTATTGATTGATACATACATTCAAGACAACGCTGATAAAAATCACTTGTTCAATGCAATCGACACATTGGATTGCGTAAAGAAAAAAGCAGATTGGGCATTACGTTGGATTGATAAAGGATCATTTGCTGAGCGTTTAGTTGCATTCGCTGCAGTTGAAGGAATCTTCTTTTCGGGTTCATTTTGTTCGATTTTCTGGTTAAAGAAAAGAGGCTTAATGCCAGGACTTTCATTCTCTAATGAATTAATTTCAAGAGATGAAGGATTACATTGTGATTTCGCTTGTTTATTGTACAACAATCATTTGAAAAATAAACTTTCAAAAGATAAAGTGAAGGAAATCATCATGGATGCAGTTACAATTGAAAAAGAATTCGTAACGGATGCAATACCAGTGCGTTTGATAGGTATGAACAGTGACTTAATGGGTCAATACATCGAATTCGTTGCCGATAGATTATTGATGGAGTTAGGAAACGAGAAAGTTTACAATGCAACAAATCCTTTTGATTTCATGGATATGATTTCAATCGAAGGAAAAACAAACTTCTTTGAAAAAAGAGTTGCTGAATACCAAAAAGCTGGTGTAATGAATGGAGGAAAAGAGTCTCATGGTTTCTCAATGGACGAAGACTTTTAAGAATCTATTTAAGCATTATAACTATACTAATTAATTAAAACCAAAAGAATAAAAAAGGCATGTACGTAGTTAAAAGAGACGGAAGAAAAGAGCCAGTAAAATTTGACAAGATTACTGCTCGTATCATTAAAATGTGTTACGGGTTGGATTCACTTGTTGTTCCAGAAATGGTGGCTATGAAAGTAATTGAGGGTATTCATGATGGGGTTACTACTACTAACCTTGATAATTTAGCAGCTGAAGTAGCAGCAGCTAAAACTATTGACCATCCTGATTATGCTTTATTAGCTTCTCGTATTGCTGTATCAAATCTTCATAAAGAAACGAAAAAAACGTTTTCTGAAGTTATGGAAGATTTATATAGTTATACTGACCCAAAAACAAATCAAAAAGCTGCATTGTTAGCAGATGATGTGTATGAGGCAATTATGGCGAATAAAGATTTATTGGATTCAAGTATCATTTATGATAGAGATTTCCGATATGACTATTTCGGTTTCAAAACATTGACTCGTTCATACTTAATGAAATTGAATGGTAAAATTGCAGAACGTCCTCAACAAATGTTGATGCGTGTAGCAATAGGTATTCATAAAAACGATGTTCAATCTGCAATTAAGACGTATAACTTAATGTCTGACGGATGGTTTACCCATGCAACTCCAACGTTATTCAATGCAGGAACACCAAAACCTCAAATGTCTTCTTGTTTCTTATTAACAATGAAAGAAGATAGTATCGGTGGAATCTATGACACATTAAAAAATTGTGCTCAAATTTCTCAATCTGCTGGTGGTATTGGTTTATCTATTCACGATATTCGTGCAAAAGGTTCTTATATCAAAGGAACTAATGGTACTTCAAATGGTATCGTTCCAATGTTGAGAGTTTTCAATGATACAGCTCGTTACGTTGATCAAGGTGGAGGTAAAAGAAAAGGTTCTTTCGCTATCTACATGGAACCATGGCATGCTGATATCTTTGATTTTTTAGATTTGAAGAAAAATCACGGTAAAGAAGAGCAAAGAGCAAGAGATTTATTCTACGCTTTATGGATTCCAGATTTATTCATGAAACGTGTGAAAGAAAATGGAGATTGGACGTTGATGTGTCCTCACGAATGTCCAGGTTTATCTGATACACATAGTGCTGAATTTGAAACTTTATATACTGGTTACGAAGCAGCAGGAAAAGGTAGAAAAACAATTAAAGCTCAAGATTTATGGTTCAAAATATTAGAATCACAAATTGAAACTGGAACTCCATACATGTTGTATAAAGATGCTGCTAACGCAAAATCTAACCAACAAAATTTAGGTACAATTAAGTCTTCAAACTTATGTACAGAAATTATAGAGTACACAGCTCCAGACGAAATTGCTGTTTGTAACTTGGCTTCAATTGCATTACCAAAATTTGTTTCTGAAGATGGTACATTTGATCACAATAAATTATTTGAAGTATCATACCAAATCACGGTAAACTTGAATAAAATTATTGATGAAAACTACTACCCTGTAGAAGAAGCTAAAAATTCAAACTTACGTCACCGTCCAATCGGTATTGGTGTTCAAGGATTAGCGGATGCTTTCATCTTAATGCGTTTCCCTTTTGAATCAGAAGAAGCAAGAGCATTAAATAGAGAGATTTTCGAAACAATCTATTACGCTTCTATGACAGCATCTAAAGACTTAGCAAAAGAATTTGGAGCTTATACAACTTACGAAGGTTCTCCTGTATCTAAAGGAATTTTCCAATATGATATGTGGAATGTTACTCCAACAAACCGTTGGGAATGGGATGTGTTGAAATCAGAAGTAAAACAATACGGTGTACGTAACTCACTGTTATTAGCTCCTATGCCTACTGCTTCAACTGCTCAAATCTTAGGAAATAACGAATGTTTCGAACCATATACTTCAAATGTTTACACACGTCGTGTATTATCAGGTGAATTTATCGTAGTAAACAAACACTTATTAAAAGATTTAGTGAAAGAAGGTTTATGGACTAAAGAAATGCGTCAAACAATTATGTCGACAAGTGGATCTATCCAAAATATTTCTGACATTCCACAAAACTTAAAAGACTTGTACAAAACTGCATGGGAAATTTCTCAAAAAGCAGTAATTGATCAAGCTGCAGATAGAGGTGCTTACATATGTCAATCTCAATCATTGAATATTTTCATGGAGAATGCAAACTTCGGAAAATTAACTTCAATGCATTTCTACGGATGGGAAAAAGGATTGAAAACAGGTATGTATTACTTACGTACAAAAGCTGCAACTGATGCAATTAAATTTACAGTTGATAAATCAATGGTTCAAAACACAATCGCTGCTGATGTTGAAGAACAACAAGCTGCTATAGCATGTTCATTAGACAATCCTGATGCATGTGAAATGTGTTCTGGCTAGAACATGAAATATTTTAAACCAAAAGGTGTCTTTGATTTTTCTCAGACACCTTTTTTTGTAACTAAACTTTCATTAATAGTTATATTTACATCAATATAAAATGAATCATATGAAATTTCTAATCTTACTTATTTCAATCAGTTTATTTCAAAATTTGGTTTTATCTCAAAATAAGGAAATACATACTGTTTACTTTGAAACAAATTCCTATAAACTTCAAAAAAACGAAATAAAAAGATTAGATGATTTACTCCAAAAATCCAAAAATCCAGGTTTTAAAATCCAAAATATTAGCTCATATACGGATACAATTGGAAGAGTCATTTCAAACGAAAAGTTATCTTTAAATAGATTAAATGCCATTTTGAAAATAGTAAAATCAAAAGGTATTAGCGCAGAATCAACCAATTCATTTGGAGAAAAATATCCAACCACAATTGATTCAAAAACAATTGAATTAGCAAAATTCAGAAAAGTTGAAATTACTTATTATTTTAGCGAAAAACCTAAACAAACCCAAGAAGAACCAGATTATCCAGAAACGAGTGAAACTGTTAATTTAGGTAAATTTAGAGAAAATTTCACTTCCGAAACACCAATCGTATTGGATGTAAAATTCTATGGTGGAACTGCTAATTTGATTCCTGGTTCAGAAGATGAAATCAATGCATTATATAAATTTTTAGCAGGAAATAAAAGTGTATCCGCATTGATACGTGGTCATGTTTGCTGCCATGATGATATGCCTTTATCTGTTCAACGAGCGAGTGCTGTTTACGATATTTTAATTAAAGGTGGAATTGAACCAAGCCGTTTAGATTTCAAAGGATTTAGCAATTCACTCCCTGTTATATCTCCAGAATATACAGAAGAAGAACGTCAACAAAATCGACGTGTTGATGTTGTTTTTAGTCTGAAAAAATAAGTAAAACATTTAATTTTCAGAATAATTAATAAGTCCCAATATTTCCAAATTACTAAGTTTTATAAAAGGTTTCTTTCTTCAAATCAAAAAGCTATCTTTGCAAAAACAAAATTGTCATGCGTTTCGAGCTCACGAAAGAATTTTTAGAAGAATTTCGTCAAGCCATAGTTGATCAAAACAAC
>CALPRR020000103.1 GCA_943326025.2 Candidatus Kuenenia stuttgartensis
ATTCAAGCACTACAAAAAAAGAGTTGCAATATTGCAACTCTTTTTTGATACTAATATTTAAAACTACCTTTTTAATATTAACTTCCACAAGATAAACATTCATCATCTTCATCTAATTCCGGATGATCAACAATTTCTGGATTCAATTGTTTTTTCAATTCATAAATCTTTTGTTGAGTTTCTAAATCTTGGAATAAATCACCTGTTAATTGTGTTTTTAACTCTGCTATTTGTGCTTTTAAATCATCCATCGTTGTTTATTTTGAATTTATTGTGATAAAAATAAGCTTTTGATAATCTCAAAACTCAAAATAATTGAATTATATTTTTCAGCTATAATGTGTTGAAAATTAACTTAACGATTATCTTGAATTCTAATAATTGAACCATTCTGAATGGAGGTATCCTGATCAATTTTATAGACTTCTTTTCCAACAGTAGATATGTCATTTAGTTTATTTTCCGTTTTAAAATCAATAAATTTATCTACATCCATAAAAGAATCCTTTGACTGACTTCTTAATTTCTCTTGCATTGCTGTGTCTACTATCCCTGGATAAACAACCTTCAATTCAACTCCATTTTCAACAAAATTTTGTTCTAATGCAACAGATTGTGTAAATAAATCAATTGCAGCTTTGGATGAACAATAGATCGACCAACCATATTTAGGAGACACCGCTGCACCTGATGAAATATTAATGATTGATTTTCGGGCTTTCCAATCCTTCGTTTTTTGAATAAATAATCTCGAAAGTTGAATCGGTACAATTGTATTTAATTGAAAAGTGGCTTTTATATCAGTTTCAGGTATATTTTCTATTCGATTAACTTCTCCAATACTTCCTGCATTATTAATTAAAGTAATGTACTCAATAGTATTGTATTCAAATTTTTCAAAAACTGATTGAAAAATTTGTTCTATATTATCTCCATTGCATAAATCAATTTCTATTTGATTGACACCTTTCAATTTATTATTAATAGATCTAGAAAGTGAAAATATACCCCATCCTTTCTTTATATAGGCATTAACAATTCCTTCACCTATTCCTCTACTACCTCCAGTAATAATTAAAATTTTACTCATAACCTTAAATATGCATAAAAACAAAAAGAGGAACAAATTCTAATGAAACTTGTTCCTCTTCTCGCTAAACCTTGCTAAAACTATAAAACCTAAACTACAACTATGAAATTGTATGTCACAAATATACGAACATTTAAACTTACCATCCAAATTTATTTTTCATATAATATAAATATTTCAACCCTTAAAAAACCAACAATCTGATTATCAAAAACTTAATTTAATAAATTTTTAAATATTTAACATTTTTTTAATATTAATTATAAAAAAAGCAAATAAAAACATAGCCCCACTTACTACAATAATAATAGAACTAGCGGTCACATCTATTAAAATTGAAAGATAAAAACCAATAATACACGATGTTATTGCTAATAAACAGGAATAAATCAACATTCTTTTTAATTTATTTGTTATCAAATAAGCTGTTGCTGGAGGAATCACCAAAAGACCAACAACTAAAATTGCACCTACACTTTCAAAACTCATCACAGTTGTAACACTTACAAGACTCATAAATATCAAATTAATAAATCCAACATTTATACCCAAAGATTTTGCGTAATCTTCATTAAATGAAATAATTGAAAGCCCTTTATAGCCAAAAAGAATGAATACTAAAATGATTAAAAAAACTGGAAAAATCATCCAAAAACTTCGCGTTCCTATTAAATATTCCCCTACAATAATTTTATCTAAAAAAGTTGAACTCAATTCACCAAATAAAACGCAATCTTGATCTAAATCGGTATTTGAATTTGTAAAAAGTGTAATTATTATTATTCCAATAGCAAAAAGCCATGTAAACGTAATACCAATCGAAGCATCTTCTTGTAGTTTTAATTTTTTATGGAAAAAATCTATTATTAAAGTCGTAAACACTCCAAAAATGGCAGCACCTATCAACATAAAAACAGAATTAAAACTAGAACTCAGAAGATATGCTATTGCGATTCCTGGCAATACACTATGCGAAATTGCATCTCCTACCATCACTGTCTTTCTTAATACTAAGAAACAACCCAATAACGAACATGAAACAGCTATTGTAATAGCTGTTAATAATGTTAGAAAATCGTTTAATTCCATATCAATAAGGTATAATTTTATTATGTGGGTCAGATTTTGGGAATTTTAATTCTTTCAATAGCTCCTTTTCAATTTCAGGAGTAATAAGATGTTCAATCGTTTCGGCGGTCCCATGAATATGATCTTCCTTAAAATTTAATCGTTTAGTTAAGTACAATTCCCATAATCTATGAAAGCGAACTATTCTAGCCGCTTCAACTTCACCTTTTTCTGATAATTTAAAAAATTGAAAGTCATTATTTATAAATCCTTTTTTTATTAATGAAGCTATCGTATTCGTTAATTCTTTGGTATCCATTTGCCTTTTATTCAAAAATTCAGAATAAGTCACATTTTTAATACCTAATTCTGCTAATTGGTAAAATACTTTTAAAACATTTTCTTCAGCCATTTTCTTGCGATTTATTCGTTGCTTTCTAACCATCGAAAACCATCCTCTATTAGATGAAAAAAGTAAAGTCATTAAGGTGAAGAAAAAAAGTATGAAGACAATCCATGGACCTGTGGGCATATTTTCTTTGGTTGAAGAAATAAAAACACCTAAGACACCTGATAAGACGCCAATCAAAGCTGAATAAAACAACATTTTGGGTAGATTGTTTGTCCAATACCTCGCTGTAGCAGCTGGAGCTATCAATAAGGCAGACGTTAATACAACACCAACAGACTGAATTCCAATTGCAACTGTCAAAACTGTAATTGTCGATAATAAAAACTCAATCAAATTAACTTTAATTCCAATTGATTTCGCAAATTCTTTATTGAAAGATATTAATTGAAAATATTTGAAAAATAAAATTACAATAAGCAATATGATTAGCGATAAAAATACAAATACATTGATATCTTCATTTGACATTGTTGCTGCTTTTCCAAATAAAAAATCTTTCAAACCAGATTGATTTCCATTAGTTGAACTTGAAATAAAAGAAAGAAGTACTGACCCAATAGCAAAGAAAAAAGTTGAGACAAAAGCAATTGAGGTATCTGAACTTAATTTAGATTTAGCTGTTAAAACATCAATTAACCAAACGGATAACCAACCCGTAATAAGAGCACCTGACATTAAATAAAATGGATCTTTTGTACCCGAAAATATAAAACCAAGACAAATACCGGGAAAAAGTGAATGTGCAATTGCGTCACCAACGAGTGTTTTCTTTCTCAAAAATGAAAATGTACCAACGATTCCGCTTGTTGCGCTAATAATTGTAATTCCAATGAGCACTTTAAACGCTACACTATCAGTAAAAAAATAAATTATTGTTTCTTTCATTTATCTTCAAATCCTTTTTCTCGTAATGGAAATTCTTTTTCTTTGATGATCGATTGAATTTTTGAAATAATATTCAATTGACCACCATAAGTTGCTTGTAAGTTTTCTTCTGTTAAAACTTCATTTGTTGGACCATGAGCAATTAATCGCGTATTCAACATTACTATGTAATCAAAATAATTAGAAACCGTTTGAATATCATGATGAACAATAATTATTGTCTTACCGTCTTCTTTCATTTGAATCAACAAATCTAAAATTGTCTTTTCAGTCGCCATATCTACACCAACAAATGGTTCATCCATAATGTAAATTGATGCTCCTTGAGCTAAAGCTCTTGCTATAAATACTCGTTGTTGTTGGCCTCCCGATAATTGTGATATTTGCCGATCTCTATATTTTTCAAGTTTCACTTTTTCAATAGATTCTTGTGCAATCACTTTATCTATTTTCGTTAACCTTCGAAATAAATTACCTTTTTTGTATCTCCCCATTAATACAACATCCTCAACAGATGCGGGAAAATTCCAATCGACCGTTTCTCTTTGAGGTACATAAGCTAACTGATCTCTCACTAGTGACAGATTTTTATTCAAAACTTTTACGTTACCACTAGCTAGTGGAATCAATCCCATAATTGCTTTTAATAAGGTCGATTTTCCAGACCCATTCGGACCTATAATTCCAACAATCTGACCTTTCGGTAAAGAAAAGTCTATATCCCATAAAACAGGTACATTTTGGTAACTTACCGACAAATTATGAACTTCAATACTGCTATTTTCCATCTTTTTTAATTCATTGATTTACAAAATGTAGAAGTATTCTTTCTAATCATTTTAATATAAGTATCTGCATTAGAATTATCGCCGCCTAAAGCATCGGAATATAACATTCCTCCTATTTTTAGATTATGACCTCTTTCTTTACAAGCCTCAATAACTGAATTAATCGCTTTAGGTGAAACACTACTTTCAATAAAAACAGCTGGTATTTTTTCTTTCACTAAAAAGTCTACCAAGTTTGATACATTTCTCATTCCAGGTTCAGTTACTGTTGAAACACCTTGTAAAGCTTTAACTTTAACATTATATGCTTTTCCAAAATAATGAAAAGCATCATGTGAGGTAATTAATATACGTTTTGAAGGTTCTAATTCATTAATTTCATTTATTACCTCTTTCTGTAAATTATCAAGACTGACTTTTAATTTTAAATAATTATCTTCAAAAAAGGATGAATCTTTTGGATATTCATTTTGTAATTGATTTTTACAATGAATAATTCCTTGATGCCATAATTCTATATCAAACCATACATGAGGATCAAATGAGTGTGAATTCAAACGTATTAATTTTGATGCTTCCATTCCATTTGAGAATTCAATCACAGTTTTTTCTTTTCTTAACCGATGAAATAAATCAGACATTTTGCCTTCCAAATGCAATCCATTTAATATAATAACACTTGCATTTCCAAGTGCTCTAACATCTGAAGGTTTTGCTTCATAAATGTGGGGATCGACTCCTGCTCCCATCAATGTAGTTACTTCGTATTTATTTCCAACTAGTTGCTTTACGATATCGCCAATAATACTAGTTGTACAAACAATTTGTTTAGAATCTATGAACTGTTTAGGTTGCCATTTACAACTAAAAATTAAAATAAAAAATACTAAAAATGAAAAAAATAACTTTCTAATCATTGCACATATATTTTTTGAGAAACTAATTCTGATAAAACAATTTCTTTTTCATTGAGTAAAATCAATACTGACTGATCGAAATTGTATTTTGCAATAATTTTCACTTTTGTACCTAATCCTATTTCACAATGCTTCAAAAACTGAAAAAACTCTATAGAGCCATCTTCTACCCCAGTAATAACAACCTCATCATTAATATTAGAAAATGATAATTGCTTTGTTTTTTGATCATTTGAAAAATTTCCATTTTTATCAGGAATTGGATCACCATGAGGATCAACCTTTGGGTAATGAAGAAATGCATCTAATTTATCAGTTAATTTTGATGATTTTATATGCTCTAATTGTTCAGCAATTTCATGTACTTCTTCCCAACCAAAATTTAGTTTCTCTACTAAAAACACTTCCCACAATCGATGTTTTCTGATTATTTGAAGCGCATAATCCTTCCCTTTATCAGTCAATTCACAACCTTGATATTTTAAATAAGAAACCAAAGATTTATCTGCTAATTTCCTCAACATATCAGTAACAGAAGATGGCTTTGTCATCATTTTTTCAGATAATAAATTTGTAGAAACAATTTCAGTCTGTTGTTCAGATAACGCAAAAATTGCTTTTAAATAATTCTCTTCACTTTGAGTTAGCATAAATAAATTTTAAACAAAATTACAACTATTTTTTAGACAAGTCTAAAAAATAGTTTACAAATAAAAAAAGACATCTTTCAATGTCTCAAATTCTATTATTTATTTAAAATTTCTAAAATCGGTTCGCCTGTTGTTGCATTAGGTTTTTGGAGATTCAAAATATGGGTTAAAGTAGCTGAAATATCAATAATATTTATTCTCCTAAAAATATCTTGTTTTTTAATATTTTTACCATACCAAATTAAAGGTACATGAGAATCATAATTAAAAGCCGAACCATGACTAGTACCTCTTCTACTTTCATCTGTATCCTTTGTAATTGTCAAATAACCAGGTTCTAGTATATAAATAATCTCACCACTTTCTTTAGAATTATAACCCAATCGAATCATATCCCCCCAAATTGAGCCATTGTTATTAGAATTAAAATGTTCAGTTGTGTATACCGCCTTAACTTCATCCCAACTTCTTATTTCATCTGCAATAAAACGCTCAACTAAAAATGATTCGATATTTAACACAGACATTGTTTCTTGATCTAAATAAATATTATTATTCATTGATTTCAAAATTAAATCAGCACCAAAACGAGCTTTAACTTTATCATTCAGTTCAAGCATTTTAGAATCTTTTACTAAATAACCACCTGGTAGTTTATTATCTACCAAATATTGAGGTACTGGAACAACTGCATGATCAGCGGTTAAAAACAAAACGAAATTATCCTTACCTACTTTTTTATCAAGTTCAGATAATAATCGAGCAATTTCTAAATCCAATCGAATATAAATATCTTCTAGTTCTACTGAATAAGGTCCAAACATATGTCCAGCGATATCTGGTGTTGAATAACTTAAACACAACATATCAGTTTGATTATCTTGACCTAACATTTCATTATATAGTGATTCAATTGCAAAATTTGTTAAATAAGTATTTGCAAAAGGGGTAAAAGTAAAATATTCATAATTCTCTTTACCATCACATATTTCTTTTAAATTATAAGGAAAAGTTGCTGATTTTATTTCAGTAATAGGTTCTTCATAAATAGAAGTATCTGATCCACTTTCTTTGTAAGTTGAAATCTCATAATAAGTATTCCAAGTTTTACTCAAACAATTTTTAGGATAATTTAATTCATTAAATGATTGAACCCAAAATGGTAATTGCTCTTTATAAAATGTACTAGTAACAAATTTACCTTGAGAATAATCAAACCAATAAGAACCATTTGATAAATGACCACCTGGTAAAATTGCGCCTCTATCTTTAATAGACATCGAAATAACTTTTGCATTAGGATACGTCAATTTTAATTGATCTGTGATTGTATTTGATTTTAAATTTATTGGAGAACACTTCCCTTCTTCTGAATCTGTTCCGACACCTATAACCGTTGAATCATCAACACAATTGATAGTTTTACCAGTGTTTCTATCATACCAATCGTTTGCAACTATCCCATGATTATTTGGAGTTGTACCTGTATAAATAGAAGCGTGACCAGGACCAGTAAAAGTAGGAACATAATTATATTGAGCATTACGACAATGACTACCTTTTTTCATTAATTTCAGAAATCCATTTTCAGAAAATTTTTCTTTGTATCTGAATAAATATTCATAACACATTTGATCAACGACAATTCCAACAACTAATTTTGGTTGTTTTTTCGTTTGTGAAAAAAGCATTGTTAAATTGAGTACAAATATAATCAGAAGATATTTTTTCATTTTTCTTGAAATTTTAATTTAATAATAAACTCCATATTTTTCTATAAATATAATGAAGTAATTAAAAAACTAAATAACAAATAATTAAATCTCCCCCGAAATAATTCGCGATTTTCTAGTGTCTTTACAATTAACAATATAACTCTATTATACTTAAATCATGTTAATGTAGTATTACTATTTTCATTGGTACAGCTGAATAGGTTTCATTAATAACGTTCAATGTATAAATACCTTGAGGTAAAAAAACTGTATCTAAATGAATCTTGTTTGTTGATTCTTCTATTAATTTACTTAACATTATTTTACCAGATTGATCTATTAATTCAACTTTTCCATTGTTTAATACCGAAGAAAAACTAATCGTTAGATTTGAATTTGTTGGATTAGGAAATGTTTTTATTTCAATATTTTTTGAATCAACTCCATTTGTAGGAGGTGGGGTTAAGTTATACAAAACTTGAAAATCATCAAAATAAAACCCATCTTTTTCAACTCCTCCATCAGATTTTAATTGAAATCTAACTTTAATGTTTTGTCCAATATAATCACTTAAATTAATCTCTTCTTTCACCCAACTTGTTTGAATTCCTTCATAAACAGGTTGTAAATTTGCTTGAACACTTCCATTTCCACTTGTACCTTGAACAGTATACTTTCCACATTGAGCATTCCAAGTTAAACCATTATCGTTTGACACTTGAAATTGACACATATCAAAATCAGTTTCAATATCCCATTTTGCAAAATAAGTTACCATTGCATCAGTTGCTTGAGACAAATCAATAGTATTAGAAAATGTATATATTTTATTAGCATTACTGATATAATTTCCTGATGGACTATCTGTAAAAGAATTAGACGCTGAATAAAAATCAG
>CALPRR020000104.1 GCA_943326025.2 Candidatus Kuenenia stuttgartensis
CCATTTTCATTGAAGATAGCTACTTTTTCACCATCAGGTACTTCGTTATAAGAAGATGAAATTTTATCTATAAAATATTCTCTTGTTCTGAAATAAATAGTAAATGGAACGTCATTTCCAAAGCGATTGAATAATTCTTTGTTGACATTCACAATTAAATTTCCAAAATTGTCAATGTGAATTACATTTCCTTTAATCAAATTGGTTTCTATAATTGCCGTTTGTGTAAATGCTTTTTTGAAAGATGGAAATTCGCTAGCCAAAGTTTCAATTTTATCTCCTTGAAGTAATTTACAAGCAACCGGTACAAACATGTTTTTTGTCGGGAAAGTAAACAATTTTGGATTCGATAAAATATCGTCAATTCTCCAAAAACTTTCGAATTCTTTTTCTTGTAAAAAAGCACCGAAAAAGCCATTGTCATTAGCAATAATGTATTGTCCCTGATATTTTAAGATTGAAGGGAATGAACCGTCTGAACCTCCAAAATTTACGATTGGTTCGGTATCAACACCAATAATATGAACAGATCCTTCTGGGAAATTTTCAATACAAGAAGAAATATAGTAAGCGGCTTCTGAAATATTGAAAGGTTTTACCTGATGTGAAATATCTATAATATGAGCGGTAGGACACAATTTCAAAATTGTCCCTTTCAATGCAGCTACATAATGGTCTTGAAGACCCATATCTGTTGTTAACGTAATTATTTGCATTGTCTTCGAATTCTCCTACAATATTGACGAATTATTTTCTAATTTTATCCAAAAATAAGTTTATTCGAAAGAATATTAATAGAATACGCTATAAATAATTTAAGTTGCAGGAAAAAAGCATTGAAATTAAAGGATTAAATCCAGTTGAATTGTTCGGAGTGAACAATGCTAATTTGAAATTAGTAAAGACGTATTTCCCTAAATTAAAAATAGTTGCACGTGGAAATGTGTTAACAATTACAGGAGATGATGATGGTATTAAAGAATTTGAACATAAATTCGAATTGTTGGTTCAGTTTTTTCAAAAATTCAATCATTTATCAGAAAGTGATGTAAAAGAATTGATGGATGAAGACGGTGCTTTAATGGTTTCTAAAGAAGCTACAGATACTTTAGTTCATGGAACTGGTGGTGCAAAGATTAAAGCTAGAACAAATAATCAACGAAAATTAGTTGAAGCTGTTAACAAGCATGATATGGTTTTTGCTGTTGGTCCAGCGGGAACAGGGAAAACTTATACTGCTGTTGCTTTAGCTGTTCGTGCTTTAAAAGCAAAAGAAATTAAGCGTATTATTTTAACTCGACCAGCGGTAGAAGCAGGGGAGAATTTAGGTTTTTTACCTGGTGACTTAAAAGAGAAATTAGATCCTTACATGATGCCTTTGTACGATGCATTGCGTGATATGATTCCAGGAGAAAAATTAGCTGAAATGATCGAGTATGGTGTGATTGAAATTGCACCTTTAGCATTCATGAGAGGAAGGACATTGGATAAAGCGTTTGTGATTTTAGATGAAGCACAGAATACGACGACGATGCAGATGAAAATGTTTTTAACACGTATGGGGATGACTGCTAAATTCGTCATAACTGGAGATATGTCTCAAGTTGATTTACCGAGACAACAAAAATCAGGTTTATCTTATGCATTGGATGTTTTGAAAGATGTAGAGGATATTGGTATCGTTCGATTGAATCAAAACGATGTCATTCGTCATGCTTTGGTGAAGAAAATTATTGATGCTTTTGACAAGGCTGAAGTTGAAGAAAAGAAAACAAAAAATTGAAATTATAATCGATTAAGCATAAGCAAAGATTGATTTTTGTAATTTCGCAAAAAAATAAAATTATAACGTGAGAATACTCACAAAATGAAAATAAACATGAGTAATTCAATTACAGCAACAGAATTTAATTTTCCAGGTCAAAAGGCAGTTTATCACGGTAAAGTTCGTGATGTATACACATTAGAAAATGACTTAGTTGTGATGGTGGCTTCGGATCGAATTTCAGCATTTGATCATATTTTACCGAAAGGTATTCCTCACAAAGGACAAGTATTAAATCAAGTAGCAACTATGTTTTTGGATGCTACAAAAGATATCGTACCAAACTGGTTGTTGGGAACTCCAGATCCTGCTGTAGCTGTTGGTTATGCTTGTGAGCCGGTGAGAGTTGAAATGGTTATTCGTGGATACTTAGCGGGACATTCAGCAAGACAATATCAAGCTGGAATAAGAGAGTTGTGTGGTGTGACAATGCCAGAAGGAATGAAAGAAAATGATCGTTTTCCTGAACCAATTATTACTCCTGCAATTAAAGCAGAAGAAGGTCATGATATCGATGCTTCAAGAGAAGAAATTTTAGATCAAAATATTGTTCCAGAGCATATTTATGTTCAAATGGAAAATTATACAAGAGCATTGTTTCAAAGAGGGACAGAGATGGCTGCTAAAATGGGATTAATTTTAGTGGATACGAAGTATGAATTCGGAATGAGAAATGGCGAAGTGATTTTAATTGATGAAATTCACACACCTGATTCTTCAAGATATTTCTATGCTGAAGGCTATGCTGAAAGACAAGCAAAAGGAGAACAACAAAAACAGTTGTCAAAAGAATTTGTTCGTCAATGGTTAATTGAAAATGATTTTCAAGGACTGGAAGGTCAAACTATGCCAATAATGCCTGATGAATTTGTGAACACTGTAACTGAAAGATACATTGAGTTATATGAAAAAATCACAGGGAAACAATTTGTTAAAGCTGATACATCAAACATCGCTCAAAGAATCGAAAACAATGTTGTCGATTTTTTAAAGACAATGTAATTTAGAAAAAACTATTACAGCTAAAAGCTTTAATTAAAAGATTGGTGTCTGAGCGGAGTCGAAGACACCTTTTTTTATTTCTTCTTATCCGTTGTGCAATATTTTCCTTGGTCAGGACTGTAAAACCAAGAATACAGTTTTTCGTTTGTCTTTTTGATAATAGGAGTGAAGTGATAAACATCAGTCATATCGACAACATTGTTCTCTAGATTTGCTTTGTAAAGTACGATGTCTTTTGATAAACCTACATTTCTATCTACAATGTCAAAATAAACAGCTGTCGCATTGTTTTTTCCAAGGTTTTCATATTCATTCCATTCAAAAATCACTTTTGGGTTGTGATTTTTTATTGTGATAAAGTCTTTATATGAAGCATTCAAAATTCTAAAATCCATAGTAACATCTTTGTGTGCATCAGACATTAAATTAATAAAATTGATTTTTAACTCGGTATATGGCGATGACATAACTGGAATATTCGGAGTTATTTTACCTAAAGCACCATCATAGTAAAAGAAATAATTGTGATTTCCCATAAAACCAATTTCAGCTAATTTCGCAGATTTGCCTGATTTTTCAGCCGTTTTAAATGCATTTTCTAATCGGTTTACAGTGATGATTGCATCCTCCTTAGCATCACCATCTAAATTTTCTTTATAAATTCTCATTGAATATTTTTCCGTAGAAGGAATTTGTAAATCGCTTTCAACATGTCTTTTAGCTAATTCTTCTAAAGACATTTCTTTCTCCTCTTGTGGAGTTTTGATTTCTTCTTTTTGAGTTGAAGTACAACTTGAAAATAAAACTCCAGCAATTATAAATGAGTATAAATAGTTCATGCAAATTAATTTTTCAGAACAAAGATACTAGAATCTTAAAATTTCAAGAGGTTCATTTATTAAAATGAGTGAGAAATGTATTAAAACTATTAAAGCAGAAAAAGTATATTTGCTCAATGGAAGTTAAAATAGAAGAATCTTGGAAATCTTTACTTCAAAGTGAATTTGATAAACCATATTTTGAGGAGTTGATTTCATTTGTTAAAAGGGAATATGCTGAACAAAAAGGAGCGATATTCCCAAAAGCTAACCAAATTTTTAGAGCATTTGATGAATGTCCAGTGGATCAGGTGAAAGTCGTTATTTTAGGACAAGATCCATATCCTACAAAAGGGCATGCGCATGGTTTATGTTTCTCTGTTGAGAAAGATGTTAAACCATTTCCTAAAAGTTTGTTAAATATTTTCAAAGAAATAGAAAGCGATTTAGGTCAACCTTTTCCAGAAAATGGGAGTTTAGAACATTGGGCAAGTCAAGGGGTTCTTTTATTGAACAGTGTTTTAACTGTTCGAGAAGGAAGTGCTGCGAGTCATTCTAACAGAGGCTGGGAACAATTTACTGATGCGGTAATCACATTATTGAGTTCTCAAAAAGATGAGGTTGTTTATTTACTTTGGGGTTCGAAAGCAATTGATAAAGCGAAAAATGTAGATCCAAATAAGAATTTAATTTTGACATCAGTTCATCCATCGCCATTATCTGCTTACAGAGGTTTTTTGGGCTGTAAACATTTTAGTAAGACAAACGACTATTTAAGGAGTAAGGAAAAAAAAGAAATTCAATGGTGAATTGAATGTCACAACCTTAAAATATGAACTTGATTAAATTGTCGTTTATCAATTAATAATTATCTTTGTTTACGATGAAATTACAGAACGATTTAATATTAAGAGCTGCTAGAGGAGAAGCAATTGAGCGTTATCCAGTTTGGTTAATGCGCCAGGCAGGTCGTATTTTACCTGAATACAGAGAAGTTAGAGCTTCTTTGTCAGGATTTAAAGAATTGGTAGAAACACCAGAAAGAGCTGCGGAAGTAACGATTCAGCCAGTTGATATTTTAGGTGTTGATGCAGCAATTATTTTTTCAGATATTTTAGTAGTTCCAGAAGCAATGGGATTAGAATATCAAATGTTAGAAAAAAGCGGTCCATGGTTTGAGAAAACAATACGTTCTGAAGAAGGTTTGAAATACGCTGAAACGAATTTTGACATAGAAGATCGTTTAGGTTATGTGTTAGAAGCGATTCGTATAACGAACAAAGAATTGAACGGTAGAGTTCCATTAATTGGTTTCGCAGGAGCACCTTGGACTATTTTCTGTTACATGGTGGAAGGTCGAGGTTCAAAAACATTCTCAGAATCAAGAAAATTATTATATACTAATCCAACTTTGGCACACGAGTTGCTAACTCGTATTACAGATGTTACAATTCAGTATTTGAAAGCACAAGTGAAAGCAGGTGCTCATATGTTACAAGTATTCGACTCATGGGCGGGTATTTTAGGGACAGAACAATATGCTGAATTTGGATTGAAATACTTGGAGAAAATTGTTTCTGCAGTAAATGAAGTTCCGGTTACCTTGTTTTCGAAAGGGGCAATTACTTCAGTGAATGCAGTAGCGAAATTGAATTGTAATACAGTAGGTTTAGATTGGAACATGGATTTAGTGAAAATTCGTGAAGAAATTGGAGAAACTAGGACATTACAAGGGAATTTAGATCCATGTGCATTGTATTCTTCGCATAAAGAAGTGGAGAACTTGACAAATAATATGTTAAATTCGTTTAAAAGTAGACGCCATATTGTGAATTTAGGTCATGGAGTTTATCCAGATATAGATCCAGAAAAAGTGAAAACATTTATTCAAACTGTGAAAAATTATGAAATTAAATTTTAAAACGTATGGAATTGGTCTTGTTTTTTTAGGGCTTGGTTTCATTTCGAATCAATCAATTGCTCAACAAACAGAAAATTTAGTTGAAAATGGTAGTTTTGAGCAAACAGATGGAAAAGTTAAAAAATTAGGTTCAATTGAAAGTGCTTTAGGTTGGGTTTCACCAACTGGAGTAAGAGCTGATTTGTTTTCACCTACTGCACCACCTGAGATTAATGTTCCTTTTAATAATTATGGTAAAGAAGAAGCTAAAGAAGGTACAAATTATGCTGGTATTTATGCTTATTCTTTTGGAGATAAAGTTCCTCGTTCTTACATAATGACTAAACTTTCAACGCCATTAAAAAAAGGGTTGAAATATTGCGTAAAATTTAATGTTTCGTTAGCTGAGGCATCAAAATATGCATCAAATCAATTAGGAGCTGTTTTGTCTTCTAAACCTGTAACAACAGATTCAAAAACAGCAATTATTGAAAAAGCTTCTGTTTTGCATTCAGATAACAAAGTATTCAACGCAATGTATAATTGGGAAACTGTTTGTGCTGAGTTTGTAGCAACGGGTGGTGAAAAATTTATTACAATCGGTAACTTTTCTTCGAATGAAGAAACATTGAACGAAAAGAATAAAAAAACTGAAATGAAAATTGCTCCAGCAATAGGTGCTTACTATTATATTGATGATGTTTCAGTGATTTTGGTAGATCAAGATCAAACTTGTGATTGTGCAAAATCAGCTACAGATTCAGAGTATTCGTCAATGATTTATCAAAAACAAATCAGCATCAACGATAAAATGACACCAAAACAAAAAGTAGAGATTGAACAAATCTATTTTGCCTTTGGAAAATATAAATTGACTCCTATTGGAGAAGAAGCTTTGAATTTAATTGCTGACCAATTAAAAGCAAACCCAGATATGAAAATAGAAATTCGTGGTAATGCAAATGAATTAGAAGATAAAGTAGGAGCTGAAAAACCTCTTTATGCTGATATGTCAAACAAACGAATCAATTCTGTAATTAAATATTTGGTTTCAAAAGGTGTTGCTGAGTCAGCATTAATTGCAAAGCCAATGGGTTCAACTGCACCAAATCCAGATGCAAGCGAATCTGATGAAGAAGAATTAAAATTAGCAAAATCAAGAAGAGTAACATTTGTTGTACTTTAATTGATATTTAATTACTAAAAAGGCGCCTTCAAATTTTTGAACGCGCCTTTTTTGTTTTTATTAAGTCTAAAGTCTAACTTCTAATTTCTAATGTCTAAAATCGTAAATGCCTAACAGTATCTCCTTTATTAATCATTTGTTTTAGGGATTCAATTCCAATTTGAAGATGTAAATCAACATAATTAACCGTTGCTGCGTTATCACTCTCAGCTGTTTTAACTCCTTGTGGTGTCATAGGAGAATCAGAAACTAACAATAATGCTCCAGTAGGAATGTGATTGGCAAAACCAACCGTAAAGATCGTAGCTGTCTCCATATCGATAGCTTGAGCTCTTATAATATTTAAGTACTCCTTAAATTTATCATCGTGTTCCCAAACTCTTCTGTTTGTTGTATAACAAGTTCCTGTCCAATAGTCTCGACCTAAATCTCGAATAGTAGTTGAAATTGCCTTTTGAAGAGCGAAAGCAGGAAGCGCTGGAACTTCAGGAGGGAAATAATCATTACTTGTTCCTTCACCACGTATAGCAGCAATAGGAAGAATTAAATCTCCGACTTTATTTTTAGATTTAAGTCCTCCACATTTCCCTAAAAATAAAACTCCTTTTGGTTTGATTGCTGAGAGTAAATCCATACAAGTCGCTGCGGTAGCACTTCCCATACCAAAATTGATGATCGTAATTTTATTTGCGGTAGCACATTGCATTGGTTTATCTTTCCCTACAATTGGAACATTGTGCATTTCAGCAAATTTTTCGATGTAATTATGAAAATTACACAAAAGGATGTATTCTCCAAAATTCTCTAATTTTTCTCCAGTATATCTAGGTAGCCAATTTTCGACGATGTCTTGTTTCGTTTTCATCTCTGTAGTCTGTATATTTTATTGAAGATATACAATAATTATTAAACTACATAATTTATAATTTAGTTGATTGTTAATGGGTTTGTACAGATTATATGGCTAATAAACTAAAAAGGGAGCTGACCAAAAAGATTAATTACAGTTTAAATTTAAACCATATAAGTAATTTAAGGTCATATAAGTTAATTATCGTCTAACTGAAAAATAGGTTATTAATTAACTTGTTTGAAACTTATATGTTCTTATAATCCCTTAAATGGTTCATTTATAACAAAGGGCGTCCTTTTCGGACACCCTTCTTTTTTTAAGCTATTTGTCTAGTCCTGAAATAGCGTTACATAAAATTAACGTTATGAAAGAAAAAGAAGAAAACATTTATCAAAAGCGTAGTCAAAAAGATTACTCAATGTCTTTTAAATTACAAGTTGTTCAAGAAATTGAACGAAGAGAATTATCTGTTACAGGAGCTAAACGCAAATATGGTATCCAAGGTAGATCAACCGTTATTAATTGGTTACGAAAATTTGGTACATTTGATTGGGAAACGCAAACTCCATCCAATATGCCAAAAACTCCAGAGCAACGATTAATGGAACTTGAACTAGAAGTTTTATTGTTAAAAAAGCAAAAAGCATTTCTAGAAAAACAAATAGAATTTTCAGATAAAAAAGCGATTATATTTGATATTATGATTGATTTAGCTGAAAAGGAATATAATATTCCTATACGAAAAAACTCCTCACCCGATCAATCGATGTCTTCAGAGAAGAACAACAAGAAAGCCTAGAAGGCACCTGTAGATTGCTCGGGGTAA
>CALPRR020000105.1 GCA_943326025.2 Candidatus Kuenenia stuttgartensis
CGCACTTACTGCTTTATCAAGGATTTCAGTCAATTTAATCTGATTCGCTTTATCTAACTCGTTAAAACTTCCCCATCTTGATTCTGTAGAAGGAACGGGATTGTTTTTTACCCAATCACCATCACAAAAAAGAAAGAAATCATCTTGAGGACGAACAGACTTGTCCATGTAAGAAGTTGTAATAGTTTTATATGGATTTTCTTTGATTACTTCTTTTGGAGTTGAAATCGTTCCAACTGATGAAACCGTTGATACATTCTCAGTTTTCTTTGAAGTTGAACAACTCGCCGCTATAAATAAAACAGAACTTGCAATTAAAAATTTATGATTCATTTTTTTAGTTTAATGGTGTATATAACATTTCAATATGTGGAATATTATCTTCTAAATAAGACTTTCCTGTATGCATAAATCCATGTTTTGAGTAATAATTTTCTAAATGTTGTTGTGCAGATATTTTGATTGGAACAGCTCCAAACTCTTCATTAGCAAAGGTTAGACATTTTTTCATTAATTCATGACCAATACCATTACCTCTAATTGATTCATCAATAACAACGCGACCAATAGAAACTTCAGGGTATGAAATTCCAGGATGTAATATTCTGGCTGTCGCAACAACTTTTCCAACACCATCTCTACAAATTAAATGATAACATTTTTTGTCTTTACCATCTAAATCTAGATATGTACAGTTTTGTTCCACAACAAAGGCTTTCAATCGAAGACGAATGATGTCATGAAACTCGTTTAAGTTTAATTCTGAATAAGGTTTTATTTGCCAGTCTAAATGCATATTTAATTTTTATCTTTTAGGTGAAATTTTAAAATAACAACTTCTAAATTAGCATTGTATCACGCCTACGTTATATGCTTTTTCAGCTTTTTTCAAATTAGCCATTTCTATTCCCATTGAAATTACTTTTCTTGTATCAATTGGATTTATAATAGCGTCAATCCATAATCGGCTCGCAGCATAATATGGTGATGTTTGCTTATCGTATTTATCTTTAATATGATTGAATAATTCAGCTTCTCTTTCAGGGGTAATTTCTTCTCCTTTTGCTTTTAACGAAGCGACTTCAATTTGTAATAAAACTTTTGCAGCTGCTGAACCGCTCATTACAGCAATTTCAGCTGTTGGCCATCCTACGATTAATCTTGGATCATATGCCTTTCCGCACATTGCATAGTTTCCTGCTCCATATGAATTACCAACAACAATCGTAAATTTAGGCACTACCGAATTAGCCATTGCATTGACCAATTTTGCTCCATCTTTAATGATTCCACCATGTTCACTTTTCGATCCCACCATAAAACCAGTTACATCTTGTAGGAAAACTAAAGGAATATTACGTTGATTACAGTTCATAATGAAACGTGCAGCTTTATCAGCTGAATCAGAGTATATTACTCCTCCGAATTGCATTTCACCTTTTCCACTTTTAACGATATCTCTTTGATTTGCAACGATTCCAACGCTCCAACCATCAATTCTTGCATAGGTACAAACGATAGATTTTCCGTAATCAGCTTTGTATTCTGTATGTTCAGAATTATCGACAATGCACTCAATTAATTCATGCATGCTATATGGTTTTGCTCGATCGCTCGGAAGAATTCCGTAAACTTTTTTCAAATCAAATTTTGGAAGACTACTTTCTTTGCGATCAAAACCTGCTGTTTCAGTGTGACCGATTTTATCCATCAAACTACGGATTGTTTTTAAGCATTCTTGATCATTTTCAGATTTATAATCACAAACACCTGAAACTTCAGTATGGGTTACAGAACCACCTAGAGTTTCATTATCAATAGTTTCTCCAATTGCAGCTTTTACTAGATAAGAACCTGCTAAGAATATTGTCCCAGTTTTATTGACGATTAACGATTCGTCTGACATAATTGGTAAATATGCTCCACCAGCAACACAACTCCCCATAACAGCGGCAATTTGAACGATTCCTCTAGAGCTCATGATAGCATTGTTTCTAAAGATTCTTCCAAAGTGTTCTTTATCAGGGAAAATTTCATCTTGCATTGGAAGATAAACACCAGCAGAATCCACCAAATAGATGATGGGCAAGTTGTTTTCCATTGAAATTTCTTGCGCACGTAAATTCTTTTTTGCAGTTATTGGAAACCAAGCACCAGCTTTCACTGTAGCATCATTCGCAACAACGATACATTGTTTACCAGAAACATAACCGATAACAACAACAACTCCTCCTGACGGACATCCACCGTGTTCTTCGTACATTCCATCACCTACGAAAGCGCCAACTTCAAATCGATCAGTGTTAGGATCTAATAATAAATCAATACGTTCTCTTGCTGTTAACTTTCCACTTTCGTGTAGTTTTTCAATTCTTTTTTTTCCGCCACCTTCATAAACTACATTTAATTTACGTTCAAGTTCAGCTATTTTAAGACGCATTAAATCGTCATTGATATTGAATTCTAATTCTTTTTTGGGTATTGCCATTTTATTTTCGTTTTAAAGCAAGTCAAAGTTAATAAATTACTGCACTTTTCAAAAAGGTTTTAAGTGAAATAAATTGACTAACATTTAGTTGTTAGAAAATGAATCTTTCGTATTCAAAAGAATGCTTTATTTTTGTCGAATGCAAGATTCTTTTAAACATAAAGGCATGAGACGTCAACTCCTTGTTGAATTGAAGTCTAAAGGTATTTCAGATCAACGAATACTTGAAGCTTTTGATGCCGTTCCAAGACATTTTTTTTTAGATTTAGCTTTTGTTGAGCAGGCATATACTGATATTGCTTTTCAAATTGGTGCAGGTCAAACGATTTCACAACCTTTTACGGTTGCTTTTCAAACACAATTATTAGATGTAAAGAAAGGGGATAAAGTATTAGAAATTGGAACAGGTTCAGGGTATCAAACATGTATTTTATGTCAATTAGGCACTAAGGTTTTTTCAATCGAACGTCAAAAAGAATTGTTTGTAAAAGTTAAAAAGATGATTCATCATTTTAATTTTAATCCGAGGCTAACTTTTGGAGATGGTTTTAAAGGAATGCCAACATTTGCTCCTTTTGATCGCATTATTATTACATGTGGTGCTCCATTTATTCCTGAAGAACTGGTAAAGCAATTGAAAGTAGGAGGTAAGATGGTTATTCCATTGGGAGACGGACCAACACAGCGAATGATTTTGCTAACTAAAATTTCTGAAACAGAAACAAAGCAAGAAGATTATGGTGATTGTAGTTTTGTTCCAATGCTAGAAAATACAGCTAAATAACCTAAATTTGTTTTTCACTATGGACTAGGATTTTCTGTCTTCGTTCAATGTAAAAGATTGGTTGAATTAATTTTAGAATAAGCCAAAAATAAAAATTGAAGCATGGATAATTTTGAAGGAAAAGTCGTTTGGGTAACAGGAGCTTCTTCAGGTATTGGAGAGGAAATTGTTAGACATGTTGCAAATCAAGGTGGAAGTGTAATCTTGTCAGCACGAAATTTAAACGCTTTAGAAAAAATTAAAAACAATCTGCCGTATATTGATCGTCATTTTTGTTTGTCGTTAGATTTAGAGAATTCTTCTAATTTTCCTGAATTAACTCAACAAGTCATTGATAGATATGGCAAAATAGATTTTCTCTTCAATAATGGTGGTTTAAGTCAACGTTCTGAAGCTTGGGAAACTTCTCTGGAAATTGATCGAAAAATTATGGAGATTAATTATTTTGGGAATATTGCACTTACAAAATCAGTGCTTCCATACATGCAAAAAGCAAAATCGGGTCATATCATTGTGATTTCAAGTATTGCAGGAAAATTCGGTTTCTTTCTTCGTTCAGCTTATAGTGCCTCGAAACATGCATTACAAGGTTTTTATGAAAGTTTGTTGTTAGAAGAAGAGAAGAATAATATCTATGTTACAATAGCCTATCCTGGCAAAATCAATACCAATATCTCATTACATGCGTTAAATTCTGAAGGAAAATCACATGGCGTAATGGATCATAATCAAGAAACGGGTATGTCGGTTGAAACCTGTGTAAATCAATTGATATTAGCTGTTTATAAACAGAAAAAAGAAGTTTTGATTGGGAATAAAGAGATTAAAGCAGTTACATTGAAACGTTTTCTTCCAAATTTATTTTGGAAAGTAATAAAGAAGCAATCAGCTACATAGTTGATTAGCATTTAACGATAATAATGTCGCTTAATTTTGTTGTGTATCGTGGAGATAATCTAGCTTGTTTCATTTTCCACATTTTCTTTAAATCTTGAGAAGCTAATTTAATTTTTTGTTGTCCTAAAGAATTATTAATCTGATCCATTGTCTTCATTAAAAAATGATGTTTTGGATTGCTATTTTCAAAAAGAGATAACTGAATTTCATCTTCGGGTTTAAATCCCATAATAATCACCCCAGCTTTTTTATAAGCAAAATTTGGTTTGAAGATTAGTTCCAATGCTTGGTTTGCAAATTTAGCTAATTCAATACTAGAGTTCGTAGGAAATGGAAGTCTTAGGATGATGTTGTTTTGATATTGCTCTAATTCTTCTCGGTGGTAGTTTGTACGAATAAATACCATGATTGAAGTACACACTGAATGCTGCTGTCTTAACTTTTCCGAACAAGAAACAGCAAATGTGGTAATCCGTTCTTTGATGTCTTTAAGCTCAGTTAAATTTCTTTCAAAAGATCGAGTTGTAGCAATGTTCTTTTTAGGTTTAACATCTTCTATTTTTAAAGTTTGAACCCCCATTAAATCATGTTTGAGTCTTAATTCTACGATAGAAAAATTTCGTTTAACCCAAGAATCATTTAATAAAGTAAAATCATAAGCAGTTTTTACACCAACTTCTCTTAATTTTATTGAGTGTTTTCTTCCGATTCCCCAGATGTCTTCAATTTTAAGCCATTTTAAAGCTTTTATACGTTGTTCTTCTGAATGCATTACATATGAGTTTGTAGTGCGAATAGGATATTTTTTAGCAATTCGATTTGCTAATTTTGCTAAGGCTTTAGTAGGTGCAATTCCTACACTAATAGGTATTCCTGTTGATTTCCTTACTCTTTTTTGAATTTCTAATCCATATTCTTGAAGATTATAGTGTTTGAATCCATTAAGATTTAAAAATGCTTCATCGATGCTATATATTTCACATTCAGGACTGTATTCTTGAAGAATAGTCATGACTCGATGGCTCATATCTCCATACAAAGCAAAATTTGCTGAAAATACATGAATTCCATTTTGAATGAAAAATGATTCATATTCAAAAGCTAAAGCTCCCATTGGAACACCTAAGGTTTTTGCTTCGTTACTTCTAGCAATTACGCATCCATCATTATTTGAAAGTACCACAATTGGTTTTCCTATTAAATCAGGTCGAAACACACGTTCACATGAAGCGTAAAAATTATTGCAGTCAATTAAAGCAAACATTTTAAAATGCTTTAATTACATGAGTAACAATCCCCCAAATTAAAAACTCATTATCTTCAGATACTTTTATGGCTTTATAATCTGTATTTGCTGGGACAAGCCAAATGGCATTGTCTTCAATTTTTATTCGTTTGACTGTAAATTCACCATCCAAATAACATACAGCTATTTTATCGTTCTTTGGTTCTAGACTTTTATCAATCACTAATAAATCACCATCAAAAATACCTACATCTTTCATAGAATGTCCTTTAACACGGCCATAAAAAGTCGAAGAAGGATGTTTTACTAAATGCCTATTCATATCAATTGTTAAATCAATAAAATCCATCGCAGGAGAAGGGAAACCAGCTGAAATACCAGCGCAAATAACTGGTAATTCTAATCTTGTTAGTGTGCAGGCAGAGTAGAACTCTAAGTTTTTTTCGGTATGTAAAATTAAAGACATAAAGATTATTAATTAATCAAATATATGACAAATAATTAATCAATCTATTTTTTTATGATGAAAATTGAATATTATATTAGAAATATAACTAACGATTATAAATGAAATTTTAAGATTTAAATATTTCGAATAATGATAGATTTAGCTAAATATTGATAATCGATTAGTTAAGTGTTTATACTTAAAATTGAAATTTTGAAGTGTAAACGAATGAAAACAGTTAATGCATTTAAAATTAGCCATATATACATACATATATATTTATTTCTTGTTTTTAACCATGAAACACATTAAAAGTAACTTTTGAAATTCATTAATATAGAAATTTATTTTATTATAATTGTGGCGTTAATTTAGTGATTCAGTCAATTTTGAATTCAAATCACGATTAATAAAACTAGAAAATGGTACTTGCTATTGCTAATCATAAAGGAGGGTCTGGAAAGACGACAACATGTATTAATTTAGGTGTTGCATTAGCTATTTTGGAAAAAAAAGTGCTTCTAATTGACCTTGACCCTCAAGGTAATCTTTCTTATTCATTAGGAATAGATGGCAGTTTACATACTATTTTCGATGTTTTCACTGGAGAAAAAGAAATCAAGGACGTAATTATTAATTGCGAAGGAGTTGATGTGATTCCTGCTAATATGGATTTAGCAGACATCGAGCTGTCTATCAAGGGAGTTGAAAATCGTTTGTTTGTTTTAAAAGAAATGATAGATCCTGTAAAGCATTTATATGATTATATCCTTATTGATTGTTCACCTTCAAAATCGTTATTGACTATTAATGCTTTAGTTCTTGCAGATAAAGTTTTGACAACAATTTTGTTAGATGTATTAAGTATTCAGGGGTTGAATCAATTAAATAAAACGATTTCAGATGTTAAACAAGGTTATAATAAATCAATTTCATTTTTAGGAATTCTACCAGTTAATGTAGATATGAGGAATAATATATCTAAAGAAATTATAAATTTTATTAAAGATAATTTTGAAATTCCTCTTTTAAAATCTTACATTAGAAGTAATGTAAAAATAATAGAAGCTCCTTCACATGGGGAAAGTGTTTTTAAATATGCTCCTAGTTCTAATGGAGCAAAGGATTATACAAGTTTAGTCAAAGAAATATTAAATTTAAATGAAAAGTAAAGATGGCATTAGGTAAGAACATGAAAGTGGATAGACTAATTCCTCTAAATCAAAATTCAGAAGAAGTAAACAAACAAGATGATTTTTTGTTTGAGTTAAATTTGAATGATTCATCAATAAATGATTTAGTTAATACTGACGAAAATAAAGTGACAACTTTTCCTGAAATTTCATTGGATTTATCAGAACAAAGTGTTGCTTCAGAAATAAAGTCAGAAGAATTGGATGCTAATCCAAAAGCTATAGAAAATGTAAATGAAATAAACGAAGTAATCGAGGTAAAAAGTGAAATTCCTTCTTATGAAAATATTGAATTAGAAAATTTAAAAATTATTTTCACTCCTTCTAGAAGAAAAACACAAAAAAGAATTCTTATTTCAATAGAAGGTTCTCTGACTATTAATAATGTAGAGTTATTATATTCAAAAGTGAATCTTGTTTTTGATTATTTTGATTTTGTTGAGGTTAATTTAAATAATATTTCAGAAATAGATTTAACTGTAATTCAATTATTTCATGCAATAAGAGTGAATTATTGGCCGCAAAAAAAATACATTTCAATTAATGCAGAATTCTCAAGAGATGATAGAAAATTATTAAACTCTTGTGGTTTTACAGAGTTTCAAACACAAATAGCAGCAACTGTATAAGGTTGTTTGAGAAAAAGGATTTAAAAGATGGCAAAAAATATATTAATTGTTGATGATTCTGAAAGTATACGAGAAGTTGTAGGACTTGCTTTGCGAAGTGAAGGTTACAATGTAATTGTTGGTGTAGATGGTCAACATGGCTTAGAGTTATTGTTAGAAAATAAAAATGTTAATTTAATTATTTCTGATTTGAATATGCCAAGATTAGATGGTATCTCATTTCTTAAAGAAGTAAGGAAATTAGATACTTTCAAATATCTACCAATTTTAATTTTGACTACTGAATCGCAAGAGTCTAAAAAGATTGAAGCGAAAAATTCAGGCGCAACAGGTTGGATTATTAAGCCTTTTGTGAAAGAAAAATTACTAGCAGTTGTAAAAAAAGTATTGCACTGATGGAAGAGATGAAAGATACATATATTCAAGAAGCCAATGAGTTATTAGAAAACTTAGAATCTTCTTTATTATCATTAGAGGATAATCCGAATGATAAATCGAATATTGAGCAAGTTTTTAGGGTAATGCATACCTTGAAAGGCAATAGCAGTATGTTTGGTCTATCTAAAATCGCTGAATTTGTTCACGATTTGGAAACAATTTATGATAAAATTAGA
>CALPRR020000106.1 GCA_943326025.2 Candidatus Kuenenia stuttgartensis
AAGAATCTTTTGAAATTACAGAACTGATAAATACACCCGTTTTATGAATAAAATCAACTTGTTCATTTTGTAACTTCTGATCAAACTCTGTTAATTGAACAAGTTCCTTAGATATATCTAAAATTTCTTTTTCTAATTGTCTAATCTTGGTCAATTGATCTTTGAAAACAACATATTTAGTATGTTCCTCTAATAATATTAAAACTGCTTTGAATTGGTCTTTTTCAATTAACAACAAATCCCAATCTACTTTGAGATCTTGTTGTTTTTTTAAATTCAATTGAATTAATTGTTTAATATTCTTTTTTTCTTCTAATTCACCCTTTAGAGCCTGCTGAGAATTTAAAATTGGCGTCTTAGAACTTATTTGAACTTGAATCTCTTCTATTTCTTCATTTGTCAACAACACCGTTTCCATTCTTATCTTTTGATCTGAAACAGCTTTTTCTGCAGATTTAAATTTTAGAAAAGCAGCCCTCCCAATTGTTCTATAAATCGACGTGCCTGTAATATCTTCTAACAATTGATTTCTTTCATCCCTTTTTGCCAATAACAATTTTGAAAACTGGCCTTGCGCCAAAATCATCGATTGAACAAATTGCTCATAGTTCAAACCTATAATCCCCTCATTTTCTTTCGGAACTTGAGATATACTGCTTGAAATAATTGTATTATTATTAGTTACATCTGTTAATATATGTAAACGTTCGGTTAAAGTATTGTTTCGTGTTTTTTTGATTGACCAACTAGAGCGATAGAGATTTTCATTTACCAAATATTCAACTTCTGCATAACAATCATCTGTATTTTTAGTCAACACAACCCCTTCCTCTTCAATTACTTTTTTAGAAATCGAAGCAGAAATTCTAGGTATTCTATTAAATAACGCCAATGTTATCACATCCAAAATAGTCGATTTGCCTGCTCCTGTTGGGCCAGTAATAACAAATAAACCCGCCTCTCCAAGTGGCCCATTCGCAAAGTCAATAGTATGTTCTCCTTTTAAGGAATGTATGTTTTTTAATTTTACTTGACAGATTTTCATATTAAAGAGTTGTATTCGATTGATTTAAATCTTCTAACAAATCGCGAAATGCATTCATCAATTCACTTTGATCTTCGATAGACTCGTCTTGGGCTAATCTTTTTTGAAATAATTCAATCGGTGTAAAATCAGCTATTCCTTCTCCATTTTTTAATAAATCAGAAGTCCCCTTTCTTTTATTTTTGAATTCTATTTTTCCTTTCAAAAGCTCAATTCCTTCAAAACTTTCTTCTGACAACAATTGTTCTAATACTTGAATGCTTTCAATGTTTTCATTTTCCTCAACAACAATTAATTCCGCTAAATCAGACAACACAGAAACTTTTTGGTAATTATCTAGTTTATTTTTAATATCTAAAATTGAACCTTTTAAGGTAATCAACTTTCGAAAAACAGGTATTTCAATTGGATCAATTTTCACTTTCCCATTATCAAAATCGACGATTACAACTTGCTTCTTATCTGACTTTTCACTAAAACTCATCGGAATAGGTGAACCACAATAACGAATATGATCACTACCGACTATTTGAGGGCGATGTATGTGTCCTAAAGCAACATAATTCGCTTTATCTCCAAAAACATTTGCTTCTATACTCGCTTGATTTCCTATTTGAATTTCCCTTTCACTTTCTGAAATCGATACACCTTGCACAAACAAATGTCCCATCATCACAAAGGGTAGATTTGAAAAATTCGCAGAATAATAAGAATTTATAGATTCAAAATAGTTTCTCAAACCAATTCGCATTTGGGAAATTTTATCATCATATGTTTCTCCTGCAACAGATTGACGAATATCTTTATCTCTCAGATATGGAACAGCAGCAATTACTAGTCTTTCATCATTCTTTTCAACCTCAATAAACAATTCAGAAATCTCAACTGGAGCCCCTCCAACAATTTTAACATCTAAAATTTCCAATAACTCTTTTGGGGCATTTAAAACTTGAACCGAATCATGATTTCCTCCTGTTAGAACAACTTTGCAATCTAATTTTACCATTCGTTTTAAAAACAAATAATATTGTCTCATAGCTTGTTGAGAAGGATTGGCTTGATCAAAAAGATCTCCAGACATCAATAATACATCTATTGATTGTTTTTCAATTAGCTCAATTAACCAATCAAAAAACATATTCATATCCTCTGAAAAATCAATTCTTGAAAGTTGCTTTCCAATGTGCCAATCGGAAGTATGTAGAATTTTTATACTCATTTTATATATTGAGGAATAATCAATACATAAATTTAATAAAAGATTTAGGATTATATCTTTACTTTTTTGACTTCTTCTTATTTGGTTTACCTTCCATTAAATTCAAAACACTTAAATCTCCTTTTCCATATTTTGTATTCCCACTTAAAACAGAATAATATATTGTTGGTACAAGTAAGACATTAGCAATATTCCAAACTACTTTTTGTTTCACGATCATCTTATTAAAATAGAATGCGTCGTCAAAAGTTTTCACTGATTTTACATCTACATATTTTTTATCATCTTCTAAAACATCTTCTCCATTCACGGGAAAGGTGTATTTTTTTGGTCTTCCACTATTCGGATCGAAAATAGCATACTCAATAATTTCTTTATTATCAACAGCTTTATCTTCCATTTCTTCCTGACCGTAAATAACATAAAATTTATTAAATTTTTGAATGATATTTAAATCTGTGATATCTGTACCATTATACGTAATACTCCTATCAATGCTAGATGTCCACATTATTTGTCCATTTTCAGAAAATCGAATTGCAGAAACATTATTTTTTTCACAATAAAAATCTGTTTTATATTCATTTCTACCATCCAATCCACTTGAGCTAGTAATTTCGTTATAATTATATTTTCGAGTGAAAAACAACACTACACTTTTATCTTCCATCAAAAAAATATTTTCGATATCAAATCTTGTATTAAGTTCCTCTTCTGTAAGTTGTTTGATCGGGTCCTTCGAATTTTTTCTTCCTCCTTTACTTTTAGGGAATAATTTATTTAAAGAAGACTTTTCAAAATAGGTATATTTCAAAGGATTATTAACCAAAGTATCATTATCAACTTCAGTGTAAAAAATTCCTTGCTTATCAACACCTGATGGATCTTTTTGTAAATCTCCAAAAAAACCATACAACCTTGTTTTAGATGAAGTTACAATAAAATTAAAATCCGTAATTATTTTTTTATTGTCTTTCAACTCAATACAAATCTGCTTCTTTAGAGTGGGATTAACAACCATTACAAGTAAAGATGACTTTAATCTTTTATTATACTTAATAACTTGATCCTCTTTTGAAATTGAAATTTTAGAACGAATATAAATATTCCCATCATTTCCAAGTTCATATACCCCATATTGACCATTCAAATGTAATTCACTATTTATTGGGAAAACAACTCTATCCTTATTTTTAGTAACTAATTGACTATTTAAAACTTGATAATTAAAAACACATGTTTTATCTTTTTCATAAATCTCTGAACCAATTACGATTCCACCATTTTCTTTATTCGAAAATACAACAAGTGTAGTTGGGCTAAAATCTGACTGTCTCTCATCAACAGGTTGACTTGAACTATAAATTTGAGTTAAAGATTTATCTCTTTCCAATCCCACTTTAAATGACTCAACATAAAGGATTTCAGTTTTAAGTGAATCTGTGTTTATCAACTTCTTCCAAAAAACCAATACTCGATCATTTAAGACTATTGTTTTGAAATAATTTAAGGCGTCATAGTCTTTTTTTGAACTTTTATTTTCTGCAAAGCCCTTCAAATTAACAAAAGCTGTTTCAGCCATTGTCTTTTTATTATGAGCGATTAGTTTAACTTTTTCATTTGAGTGTAATTTACTTTTAGCATAATTTACATTTAATGAGTAAATAAATTGATCATTCGAATTAATAAATCCATTAAAAAAACCATCTTTATTATTTGCATATTTATATTGATCAGACCAGCTAAATTCAAAATACTGAGCAAAAGAGGAACTTGAAATTAATAAAACTAAAATCAAGAAGATACATTTAGAAAACGATACTAACTTATTGTAATTATTCATATAAAAACTGAAGAATTGTAAATATATAACCTCTAAATTTCACTAATTATTTAGCCGTTTTAACTAATTTGATTTCCACCTTTCTATCTGCCTGTTTCATTTCCTCTGTGTAAGAACCTTTATGAATAGATTTTGTTTCCCCATAATAATAAATCGAGATATTCTTTTCATCAAATTTATAGAAATCAACTAATTTTCGCTTAATCGTTTCCGCTCGTTTTTTAGACAGAATTAAATTATAATCCAATGAGCCATCTTGATCAGTGTATCCAATCAAAACAATTGTTAAACTCTCATTTTTAGGAAACGCTTTAGTAAACTTATCTAATTTAAGCTGCTCTTTATCTGTTAATGTAGCTTGATCAACATCGAAAAACACATCTAAATCTTTGATAATATTTTTGTCAGCTAAAATTGTTGCCATTTCTTCTTTAGAAGTCACCATTTGCTTTCTTAAATCAATCGTAGGATTATCTTTCACCTGCTGACCAGTATTGTTCGCATCTTTCTTTTCTTTTTCATTTTGAAGTTTCACTTTTTCAATGTTTGAAGAATCGATTGGACATCCATTGTTATAAACAGATCCTGAAACACCAGGACAACGATCTAAATTATTAGAAACACCATCGCCATCATCATCTAAACAACAACCATGATTTTCAAAAGGACAACCATTATTCAACTCAATTCCAGGAACATCAGGACAACGGTCAGCTGCATCAATTACACCATCTTTATCTTTATCCGGACAACCATAATGAATTCCTAACCCTTTGTCATCTGGACACATATCATTCATATCAACGATACCATCTTCATCTCTGTCAGGACATCCTCTTGTACCAATAGGACCTTTGTCATAAATACAATTATCTTCTTTATCTATTATACCATCTCCATCAGTATCTGGACAACCATTGAATTCCGCTAAACCTGGATCATAAGGACAATTATCTTTGCCATCCGAAATTTTATCAAAATCCCTATCTTCTGGAACTTTGTAAAAGACATTATAAGAAATACCTGTATAAAAATTTCTAACCAAAGAAGCTTTTTGCCCCCACAACATTGCTAGGTTATTAGAACCTGCAAAAATTGTTAATTTTTTATACTCAAAACGACCAGCAGCTCCAGCATAAAACTTTCCATTACCCATATGGGATAACGGCAATAAAATTGACCATTTATTTTTCTCAATTCTAGGTGTTACTGTCTGAATAAAAAAGTAACCTATTTTAGTTTTATCATTTTTTAAACTTAAAGGAAATGAAACATTGTAACTAACATAAAAATTCCTTTTAACATTTAAATCAAAACTAGCATGAAGCGAAGTAGGTAAATTCATTCTGAATTTAGATTCTTGATTAGCTGATTTTGAACTATTATTTTGCATACTATCTTTAATCGAAGTAAAAGGAAAACTGATTAAAGTGTTTACATCTACAATATTCTGTACACCTGTTGTAAAGGAAGGATTTACAAAATTATGATAAATAGTGTCTTTCATATATCTAACCCATCCAATATCAGTAATAGAACCTGAAATCTTCCATTTATATTTATTGATGTCATACCTAACATTTCGTTTTGCCCCATCCATTTCATAATATTGATCTTCATAATTTGGTCTAAACTCATATGTAAAACCCAAATCTAAACCTAGACCTCTATTTTTATACTTCAATTGATCCTTTGAATAGCTTCTACCAAAATCAGCATCAACATCAGTCATTTTGACTTGAGAATTTGAACTATCCACAAAATATTCATTACCACTATTTACATATAAATATTTTGAATCAGTGCCATTTAGAATCTTAATAGAACCTCCAACTTTTAAGAATGTTGATTGACGATCAAAAATAGTTCGTGCATATGTGAAATTATGTTCAGTAAAATTCATTGATGTAATAGCAAGGCCTGCCATACTTTGTTGAGAATTCAATATGTTTTTTTTATAATCTTCTACTGAATTTTGAGACCAAACAGTAGGCAAACCAACTAAATTATCAAACGACCTTATTCGAAATGAATAAGCTAAAGCATTTTGATGATTTAGCTCAAATTTTATATTTAATAAATCATTTGTTCGATAACTATTTTTATAACCATTCTTTTTTGTTGCAATGTATTTTGAATCAGTTCCATAAAAAATATAATCTTGAGAACAAAAATTACTAATTCTAGAAAGGTTAGTATTTGTACTAATAGCGAATTTTGTCTTTGAATCAACAATTGATGAAGGATTATAAGAAGCTAAATTAGAACTTACAAAATTATCTGATACTATACCAGTGTATGCTTGTTGAGCAGAGAGATTAATTGAAATTATTAGAGTTATAATTAGGGAAATAATTCTCATGATTTATTTTAATTAATGAAAAGCAAGATAACAAAATAGCTACACACAAAATTAATTAAAAAATTAAATTGATTGAACAATCCTATTTTTAATTTCAAAATGAAATAAGTTTAATGAAAAATAATTAGAATAAGTAGAAATAAAAAAAACTCCTGAAAATCACGAGGTTTTAAAATTAAAAGTGATCCCAATGAGAGAAAGTTCGAACAAAATACTTGAAAACATTTTTTCGATTTTGAATTTTACGAAAGAATGAGAAGCAGTATGAAAATGATGAAAAAAACAAAATGGGAAACATTCTGATTCTGTTTCCCGTTCTGATTTTGTGATCCCGTTTGGAATAATTTAACAAATTAACACAACACTTAAAAACGCTTTAAAACACCTATTTATCAATGATTTAATCAAATCACCACTTATTTAAACTTGTTTTAATTTCTTTTATATCTCAAATTGTTTGACCTAATGTTTGACCTAATTTATTCTTTTTATCCTATATTTGTTTATATTTATAAATATGGCATCAGTAACTATAGTATTCCGAAAAAACAAAGTTAATAAAAATGGGGAAGCACCTATTTTTTTTCGTGTGATTAAAAATCGAAAATCTAGTTATATTTCAACTGGTTTTTCTGTTAACGAATCGGATTGGGATGAATCAAACAAACGAATAAAGTCCACAGCTAAAGGTAAAGAACATAAAGAAACCGTGGCTAGGATGAATGCCGTAATAAGTAAAAGGTTCACAGAAATTCAAAACGAACTTATTGAAGTTGAATCTACTCAAAAGAGTATAACTACAAAAACAATTAGAGAAACACTTCATGGCAAACCACCTTTAGACTTTTACCAATTTGCAGATTCAGTAGTTGAAAATTATGGATACGAAAATAAACCTGGAACTCATTCAAGAACAAAATCTGTAGTAGCTAAACTCCGAGCTTATGCGCCAAATCTTCAATTTGGAGATATTACACCAAAGTTTCTTGCAGATTATGAAAAACATTTAAAAACAAAAAAGAAACAACCAAACTCAATAAATACAATTCATGCAAATTTTAAGTTTATTAGGTTGTTGTTTAATAAAGCTTACCAACAAGATTTGATAGATTATAGCATAAATCCCTTTTTAAAATATAAAGTTAAAACTGAAAAAACTAATAAAGAGTATCTAACTGAAGATGAATTAGAATTATTTAGAAATGCTGAAACAGAAACAAAATCAAATTTAGATCTTCATAAAAACATGTTCATTTTTGCTGCATATACAGGAGGTTTAAGAGTTTCAGATGTTTTACAACTTCAATGGAAGCATTTCGACGGAACTAATATTAATTTTACAATTAAAAAAACAAAAGGTCAGCTATCGATTAAAGTTCCAATTAAAGCTTTAGAAATATTAGAAAAATACAGGCCTGAATATGTTAATCAAAATGCATTTATTTTTAAAATGCTGCCAGAAGGAATATTAAATAAATCCGCTAAAGATTTAGATACAGAAATAAGTCGTTCTACCGCTATAATTAATAAAAATTTAAAAACAATTGCAGGATTAGCTGAAATTGAAAAAAACATTAGTTTCCACATTTCTAGGCATACTTGGGCTACAAGAGCTTTAAGAAAAGGTATTTCGATAGATAAGGTTTCCAAATTGATGGGCCATGCTGCAATCAAGGAAACGCAGGTTTATGCTAAAATAATAAATTCAGAGCTTGACAATGCGATGGATGTATTTAATCTATAAATTATATGGAATCAGATTTTTCAAGAAATTTAAAAGCTTTTGG
>CALPRR020000107.1 GCA_943326025.2 Candidatus Kuenenia stuttgartensis
ATAATAAGTGGTTGTAATTCTAAAAATTCTGATCATAAATGGGGAGCTACTATTGAGCCAATTTCATACTTGCCAAAATTCGAAGAGCCAACATTGAGTTTCATAAAAGAAAAACAAAAAGAAAGCTTGGATTTTTATTATGAATTTATGAATCCCGAGCGATTTAGTGGAATGTTTTTAGTCGCTAAAAATGGTAAAATTATTACCGAAAAATATAGTGGTTTTTCAAATTATCCAGCTGAAATAGCAATTACAAAAGAAACGCCTTTACATGTTGCATCAGTTAGTAAGGTTGCGACATCATTGGCAACGCTGCGTTTGATTGATCATAAAAAGTTAGAATTAAATGAGGATATTCGCACCTATTTACCTGAATTTCCATATCCTGGTATTTCTATCAAAATGCTTTTGACTCATAGAAGTGGTATTCCTTATTATGGATATTACACCTTTAAAGTATGGCCTCTTGGAAAGGAATTACACAATGACGACGTTTTGAGATTATTAGCAAAATATAAATTCCCATTAAATTTTCCACCGGATAAACATTTTGCTTACTGCAATACCAATTTCTCAATGTTAGCATTAATTATAGAGCGAGTTACCAAAAAATCATTTCCTGATGCTATGCAAGAGTTGGTTTTTGAACCATTAGAAATGAAGAATTCATTTATTTTAAAATACAATCAAAATAATACTAAAATCTCTCAATCATATAATTCACGACTCGTCAATCAAGGATTCGATTACATGGATCGTGTTTATGGTGATAAAAATTTATACAGCACTGCTCGAGATTTACTTAAAATGGATATGGGAACGTATTCTAAAAACTTCTTGAGCGATTCTATGAGACATTTGATGTTTAAAGGATATAGCTACGAAAATCCTGGTGTAGGTAATTATGGTTTTGGAATTCGTATTAGAGAATTGGAAGGAAAAGATACTTACTTTTTTCACACAGGATGGTGGCACGGAAACACAAGTTGTTATGCGAGTCTAAGATCAGATACGGTAACCATTATTGCTCTTTCAAATGTATATAATCGAAGTGTTTATCAAATTAAACGTCTAGCACCTAATTTTGGAAATTATCCATTTGAATTTAAAGATGATGAGTAAAGAAAAATGTCCCTGTTGTTCAGATAAAACTTTTTTGGATTGTTGTCAACCTTTTATTTTAGGATTGAAAAAACCTTCAACACCTGAAGAATTAATGCGTTCAAGATATTCTGCATACGCAACTTGTGAAGTTGATTATTTGTACAATACAACAGCTACAAAAGAACAAAAATATTATTCTAAAAAAGAAATTGAACGCTGGGCTTCTGAAAATGAATGGTTAAAACTAGAAATAATTCAAGCTTCAGGGAATAATGTAGAATTCAAAGCAACTCATCGTTTAAAATCATCTTTAGACATTCAAATGCATCATGAACTTTCTAGATTCATTCAAGAAGGAAATGATTGGAAGTATTTGGATGGGGAGTTTTTTGAGTGATTTTTAATTTTATTAATTTTTTCACAAGACTGAATACTTGACATACAAACTAAAAAATTCCGTTACTTTTGTAATATTCTGTATTTAACACAAAATAGCAAGATGAAAAAACCTTTAATTTTAGTAACCAATGATGATGGAATTTCAGCAAAAGGAATTCGTTCTTTGGTTGAAGCAATTAGAGATTTTGGAGAAATTGTAATTGTAGCACCTGATAAACCTCAATCTGGTATGGGACATGCAATCACGATTAATCAACCTTTACGTTTGAATAAATCAGATTTATTCAATGGTTTAGAAGCTTATAGTTGTTCAGGAACGCCTGTAGATTGCGTTAAACTAGGGATTTCAGAAGTTTTAAAACGTAAACCAGATTTATTACTTTCAGGAATCAATCACGGAGAAAATACTTCTACGAATGTTTTGTATTCTGGCACAATGTCAGCTGCTGTTGAAGGAGCAATGGAAGGAATTCCGTCTATTGGATTTTCGCTATGTGATTTTGATTCAGATGCAGATTTTTCAGCTTCAAAAGAAATTATTAAAACGATTTTAACGAAAATTAAAGACGCTCCAATTCCTGTTGGAATTTGTTACAATATCAATATCCCTAAAATGCCAATAACTGAAATTAAAGGTGTTAAAGTGGTTCGACAAGCCTTAGCTTATTGGGAAGATAAATTTGATAAACGAATGGATCAATTTGGAAAACCTTATTATTGGTTAACTGGAGAGTTCGGAAATCATGATCCAGGTAAAAATACAGATTTAGAAGCGATAAAGAATGGTTATGTTTCAATTGTGCCGACGCAATTTGATTTAACTGCTTTTTCAGAATTAGAAAAATTAAAACTAACTTTCAATAATTAATTATATGAATTTAAGACGTTGGACGAAAAATCACACGATTGGATTGATTTTAGGATTAATCACACCAATCTTTTTTATTCCAGTAACAATCTGGATTTATAGTTTCACAGAACATATTTCATTTTCCAAACTATTTGAGTTATTTCGAATATTAAATGATATGAAAGGGAAATTTATATCATTGGCTTGTATCGCAAATCTAGGTTGGTTTCATTTAAATATTAAAAAGCAAAATTACAATAGAGCTATGGGAATTATATTAGCTACTATGCTGTATTTATTAGTGATATTGTATTATAAATTCGTAGCTTAATGTCAAATTCAGGAAGACTTAAAATCTATATTATTTCAGGCGAAGCTTCTGGAGATTTACATGGAAGTAATGTAATGAAAGAATTATTAGCTGAAGAAAAAGAAATTGATTTCCGTTTTTGGGGTGGAGATAAAATGTCAGAAGTTTCTGGATTAAAACCTGCTAAACACATTAAAGATTTAGCTTTCATGGGTTTTTCTGAAGTGATTATGAATTTAAAAACAATCCTTAATAATATTAAGTTTTGTAAAAAAGACATTGAAGAATTTAAGCCCGATGGGATTTTATTGATTGATTATCCAGGTTTTAACCTTCGAATTGCCGAATGGGCAAAAGAAAAAGGAATAAAAGTATATTATTATGTTTCTCCTCAAATTTGGGCTTGGAAACAAAATCGTGTTCACAAAATCAAACGAGTTGTAGATCATATGTTTACAATATTACCTTTTGAAAAATCTTTTTACGATAAGTTTAATTATGATGTTGAATATGTTGGTCATCCTTTGTTAGATGCCATTGAACAATACAGAGAAATTCAACTTTCTCCTGAAGAATTTAGAAATCAAAACAATTTATCAGACAAACCAATAATTGCCATTTTACCAGGAAGTCGAAAACAAGAAATTAGTAAGAAGTTACCTGTTATGCTTGAAGCGACAAAGGATTTTAAAGGTTATCAATTTATTATTGCTGGCGCTCCAAGTTTAGATCCTGAATTTTACAATCAATTTATATCGAAAGACACGAATATCCTATTCGGTAAAACATATGATATATTAAGTGCTTCTGAAGCTGCGATTGTAACTTCAGGGACCGCAACGCTTGAAACAGCGTTATTAAAAATTCCTGAAGTTGTATGTTATAAAGCTTCTCCAATTTCATATTCGATCGCGAAACGTTTAGTCAAAATCAAGTTTATATCTTTAGTTAATTTGATCATGGATGAAGAAATTGTAAAAGAATTGATTCAACATGATTGTAATGCCAAAAAGATTGAAAATGAATTAAAACAAATCGTTATTGGAGGGAATAAAAGAGAATTAATTCTTTCGAAATACGCTGAAATGGCTGAAATATTAGGTTGCGGAGGTGCAAGTAGAAAAGTTGCACATTCTTTGTTGAAAACTATTCGATAAGTGGTTGGAATCACTTTATTGTTGTAGTAAATTTGTAAAGTGAGATTGTTATTTCTTATATTATTATCTTTTTTAGCGAACATTTCGATAGCTCAACAGATGCGTATTGGCGTTTATCGCGCCTCTAAAATTCAGCGTTTAGTTCTTGCTTACAATGATGGGAGTTATTCTATCGTTGGAGATACAAATGATTTCGGCTCTATCATTCAAAATGAATTTATTGAAGTTTCTTTAGATACTGGGAATTGCGTTAAATTAAAAAAAGGGGCGATTGAATTGGGTTCATTCAAGAAAATATCAATTTTTCAAAATTACCCAAATACTTCTATAATACTCTCTCCTAAAAATCCTGTTGTTAAAGAAAGAAAATACAAAGATGATTTTGAAGTTGTTGCAGGAAAATCTGGATTGACCATTGTTAATTTAGTTGATATGAATAATTACCTTGGAGGTGTTGTAGAATCTGAAGGCGGAGGAGGTAAGGAAATCGAATATTATAAAGTTCAGGCGTTAATGAGTCGAACTTATGCATTGAAATACAAAACAAAACACCATAAAGAAGGTTTTGATTTATGTGACCAAGTTCATTGCCAGGCCTATCATAGTATGTTGCGTTTTACTCCAAATATTGATTCTGCTGTTCGACAAACTAATGGAATTGTTATGACGGATGAAAAAGGTGTCTTGATTGATGCTTATTTTCATGCAAATTGTGGTGGACAAACTTCTGAACCAGAATTAGTTTGGAATACTCCTGTACCATATTTATATACTTTCAAGGATACTTTTTGTATATATACGAAACAAGCAATTTGGGAGAAAAGAATTCCCCAAGATGATTGGAAAGATTATTTGGTTAAACAATTTAATTATCCTATCAACGACAGTGTTTTTGGAGGTCTAGTTTATACTTTTACTCAGCCTCAACGAATGGCGTTTTACCAAAATCCAATACTAGGAATACCTTTGCGAGATATTAGAGAAGCATTTGATTTGAAATCAACTTATTTTAGTTGTTATCCAGACAGTAATGAAGTTGTTGTAAGAGGAAGAGGTTTTGGACATGGCGTTGGTTTATGTCAAGAAGGAGCGATGAAAATGGCTAGATATGGGTATAATTATCTTCAAATAGCTCAATATTATTTCCCAAATGCAGTCATTCGAAATTTTGATTTTGATTTATTTTTTCGACAACGTGTAAAAGGAATTGAATTTTAATGGGAAAAGCCATATTCTATATAATAGCTTCCGGTTTAAGTTTTTTAGTCGTTAATTTTTTTGTTAAGATTCTTGGTCAAGGTCCAGATTCATTGATTTTTCCAACTACAGAAAAAATCCCAACGCATGAATTAGTTTTCTTTCGTTCTATTGTTTCATTTTTGATAAGCCTTTATTTTATAAAAAAGAATAAACTATCGGTTCTAGGAAATAATCGAAAATGGTTATTAATAAGAGGTTTTTCTGGAATGATTGCTTTGACATTATTCTTTTATACAATTGATCATTTACCTATGGCAATTGCCTCAACTGTTCAATATTTAGCACCCCTTTTCACGGTAATTTTAGCTGTATTCATAATGAAAGAAAGTGTCTCGAAATGGCAATGGGTATTTATTACACTCGCCTTTTTTGGTGCAATTATTATGGGATTATCAAATTTAGTAGTTAAAGATGCAACGGTTCAAATTTCTTGGTTTTGGTTAGGAATTGGTGTTGTTTCAGCTTTCTTTTCAGGTTTGGCTTATAATTCGATATTAAAAGCGAAAGAAACGGAGCATACATTGAATATCGTGATTTACTTTCCAATGCTTGGTATTCCTGTTATGGGGATTTGGTGTTTATTTGATTTTGTGATGCCACACGGATTGTCTTGGTTGTACTTACTTGTAATTGGAGTATTCACACAAATTGCTCAAATAGCGATGACAAAAGCATTTCAAATCGGAGAAGCAAGTACAATTTCACCTTTTCAATTTATAGGTTCGATCTATGCTTTATTGGTAGGCTATTTTATTTTTGAAGAGAAATTAACGACAGCTGTATTGATTGGGATAGTATTGATTTTGATAGGTGTAATTTCTAATATTATTGTGAAGCATCGATTGAATAAAAAAAGTTGATTGAATTATCACATTGATTGAAAAAAAACAGATAAAAAAATTGTAACTTCGAAACATGAATCGCACAATTAATCGGTTTCATTTAGCCAATTTTGGCAATCTTGAATTACTTGCAAAACAAGTGGTGGAAGGTTTTATTACAGGTCTACATAAAAGTCCTTTTCATGGATTTTCAGTAGAGTTTGCAGAACATCGATTGTATAATTCAGGAGAATCAACGCGACATATTGATTGGAAACTTTATGCCCGAAGTGGAAAGGTTTTTACTAAAAAATATGAAGAAGAGACAAACTTAAGATGTCAAATAGTCATTGATTGTTCAAGTTCTATGTTGTTTCCGAAAGGAAAAGAAATGAATAAACTTGAATTTTCTGTTTATGCTGCAGCTTCTTTTATTGAATTATTCAAGAAACAACGTGATGCAGTAGGTGTATCTTTATTTACAGAGAACTTGGATTTGCATACACAAGCTAAATCTTCTCCTGCACATTTAAGATATCTATATGCAGAGTTAGAGAAACATTTAGTTGAATATTCTGAAGAGAATAAAACCTTAACAAATTCAATTAAAGCATTAAACGATATTGCTGAATTGAGCCATAAGCGAAGTTTGATCATTATTTTTTCAGATTTATTAGATGATCCTTCAAAATCGGATGATTTTTTTCAAGCATTACAACACATGAAGCACAACAAACATGAAGTCATTGTATTTCATGTTGTAGATAAAAAGTTGGAGGTTGATTTTGAATTAGATAATCGTCCTTATACGCTTGTAGATATGGAAACGGGAGAGCGAATGAAATTGCAACCTGCAGAAATTAAAGAGAAATATAAAGAAGCTGTTGGAACGTATTTTCAAGAATTAAAATTGAAATGTGCAAATCTTCAAATAGATTTTATGCCTGCAGATATCAATGATGGTTTTCATCCTGTATTATTACAATATTTATTAAAACGAGGAAAGTTATTCTAAACTTTCACTTATACATTTTTTATGATTCAAGGAAAAAAGAATTTTTTCAAAAAAGCTGTTAAACCAGAATTTCATTCATATCCAGTGAAAGAAACATCTGAATTAATGAAGTTTTTAATGGTGACTTTACCAGGTAATAGTCGCGATAATATTAAAACATTATTGAAGAAAAAATTGGTGGAAGTTGATGGTAGAGTAGAAACGAAATTTAATCATCCGTTAACACCTGGACAAAAAGTTTCAATTCGTCCAAAATCTGGTTCTGTTGAACAAAAAAAATATACAGGTGTTGAAATCGTTTTTGAGGATAAAGATATTCTTGTCATCAATAAAGATGCAGGTTTATTAACAATTGCCAATAATAAAGAAACTAAAAAAACAGCTTACGCAATATTGAGTGAGCATGTTAAAAAGAAAAATAAAGACGCTAAGATTTTTATTGTTCACCGTTTAGATAGAGAGACTTCAGGTTTGTTGTTATTCGCTAAAAGTGAGGAAATCAAAGTTAAATTACAGGAAAATTGGAATGACAATATCTTGGAAAGAACTTATCTAGCTTTAATAGAAGGGAAATTAGAAAAACCTCATGGAGTTTATACTTCATTCTTAATTGAAAGTCCAAGTTCATTATTGGTACATTCTTCTCAAAATGCAGCGAAAGGTCAGAAAGCTGTTACTCATTACAAAACAATTGTTTCAAAAAGAGGCGTTTCATTGATGGAGGTTAATCTTGAAACAGGAAGGAAAAATCAAATTCGTGTTCATTTCCAAGATTTAAAACATCCTGTTGTTGGTGATAAAAAATATGGAGCGACCAATCATTCTCTAGGAAGATTAGGATTACATGCGAAAGTATTGGCTTTTAAACACCCTAAAACAGGAAATGTTGTTCGTTTTGAAAGTGAAACTCCAAAGAAATTTTTGAAATTATTGTAATTAGAAATTCGATTTATCGGTAATATGACCAAAAAGGAAAAAGCGAAGTTTATCATTGAGGAATTGGAAAAAATCTATCCTGAAACACCAGTTCCATTGGATCATACTGATTCTTATACTTTATTGATCGCTGTTTTACTTTCTGCTCAATGTACGGATGTGATGGTCAATCGTGTGACTCCAAGTTTGTTCAGTCGCGCAAACAATCCGTTCGATATGATTAAGTTAACGGTTGATGAAATTCGAGAAATTATTCGTCCTTGTGGTTTGTCTCCTAAAAAAGCGAAAGCAATATATGAATTATCTCATATTTTAATCAACCAACATGGTGGAGAAGTTCCTGAAAGTTTTCAATTATTGGAA
>CALPRR020000108.1 GCA_943326025.2 Candidatus Kuenenia stuttgartensis
AGCAATTGTTACCAATGCAATGATTGAGAATCCATAACCGAATAAATACACCCATAAATTAGCTTCTGAGTTACTGCTTACTGTAATAATTGTCAATAATGCATATCCAACGTGTGTAATACTAGAATAAGCTAATAAACGTTTAAAATGAACTTGGCTTAGTGCTGATAAGTTACCTATAAACATTGTTACAACTGCTAATACCATAATCGCTGGTGCCCAAAATCCGTGAACTTCAGGAAAAGCAACATTGAATATTTTATAAAATGCTCCGAAAGCTCCTAACTTAACAACTGCAGCCATAAAACCAGTTACAGTGTTTGGTGAACCTTCATAAACATCTGGACTCCAAAAATGAAATGGAGCTGCACCTACTTTAAATAAGAATGAAGCTAAAATCAATAAAATTCCAACATATAAGATTGAAGAATGACCATTTTCACTTGGAGTTGAAATAGCTGCAGCAATTTCAGCTAATTTAAAAGATCCAGTTGCTCCATACGTCCAGGCGATACCAAAAAGTAAAACACCTGTTGCGAAAGCTCCCATTAAGAAATATTTCAAAGAAGCTTCACTTGAACGTAAATCGCTTTTCTTCGTTCCTGCCATAACATAGATTGGAATAGATAGAATTTCTAAACCTAAGAAAAACATAAACATATCCGTAAATGCTAACATACAAACAGCGCCAACTAACGAAAAAACCATTAATGAAATATACTCACCAGTATGTTCTGGTTGTTTACTGTAAATATTATAACCTACTAGAATTGAAAACAATCCAAAAATACAAGCAGCTATCGAATATAAAATTGCTGAATTTGTAAATTCTAACCCTTCGTAAGAAAACAACGTAACTGGATTATTCCATTGTGCAATAAATAAACCAATTGCAGCAAGAATACCGATTGAAGAAGTTAACAACACCAAAATTGGCTTTTTAGTAAAAGCAACAAAAAGTGAAATTAAACCACTTAAAAAAATGACAATTAGAGCGTCCATATTACTTAATGATTGTATTTGAAATTTTATAAGATTCTAATAATTGATCGATACTTGGTCCTACTGTATCAATGATCATTTGTGGGCAAACACCAACAATCACAATAATAGCCATGATAATGAAATATGCTAACCATTCATTCCAAGTTAAATCTTCAAAAGAAGTCATTTTAGGAGCTCCATACATACTTAATTGGTAAGCTCTCAATGTATAAACAGCACCTAAAACCAAAGTTGTACCAGCAATTAAACCAACAACCCAATGATAAGTATAAAGACCTTTTAATAATAAAAACTCTCCAATAAATCCACTTGTAAAAGGAACTGAAACAGAAGCTAAAGCCAAAGCAGCAAACATAAAACCGAATTTAGGAGCTAATTTAGCTACTCCGCCTAATCCTTCTAATTTACGTGTACCCATTCTTTTCTCTAAAATATCAACCGATAGGAATAAACCAACAGCTACTAAACTGTGATTGAACATTTGAATCAAAGCAGCTGTAATGTTTTCTTTATCAAAAATGATAATCCCAGCAGCAATTAAACCAACGTGAGAAATGGAAGCAAATGCAAACAAACGTTTCATATCTGATTGTTTAATAGCAATTACACCTGCATAAACAACTCCAATAATTCCTAATACAATAATTGGATATTGAAAATCATTTAATGCTTCTGGAGCTAAAGGTACCATCCAACGAATCATTCCGTATAATGCCATTTTTAACATCAAAGCAGATAATAACATTGTTCCTGCCATTGGTGCTGTACTATATGTACTAGGCTGCCATGTATGAAAAGGAAATAATGGAATTTTAATAGCAAATGCTAAAAAGAAACCTCCGAAAATCCAAAAAGCAACTTTTGAACTTAATTCAACCGCCATTAAATCTTCAATTGCAAAACTTGTTGCATATGATTTAATAGCAATCAATGAAGCTAACATAGCTAATGATCCAACAAATGTATAGATGAAGAATTTTGTTAATGTACGTTTACGATCTGATCCTCCAAATGATAAAGCGATAATAAAAATCGGAATCAATGAAATTTCCCAGAAAATGTAAAACAACAATCCGTCCATAGAAGTGAAAACTCCTAAAAGTGCAGCTTGCATTAAGAATAACATCGCAGTAAACAACTTGTTTTGAGCAACTTCTCTATTAAAATTACTTAACAAAATAATGAACGTAATCACGTTTGTTAAAATAATCATAAACAATCCAATTCCGTCATAACCCATTTTAGAAGTAAATCCAAAATTATTCTGAGCTAATTCGAAAAAAGTAACTGCTTGTCCACCGTTTTGTTGAAACTTACATACAAGTACACATGTTAAAATGACTGAAGCAAGTCCTCCCACTAAACCGAAAACACGAACTACTTTACCAGGTACAAACAAGGCAAGTAATGCAAATAAACTAGGTATTAATAAAATTTCCAAAACGTTATATTTTTACAAGATAATAAACTACCAAACCGATGATTCCAAAAACCATCCACAACAAATACCATTCTGTACGACCAGTTTGAATCTTTTTAACTAAATCACCAGATTTTCCAATTGCTTTTGCTGCTCCTAAAACAACATTGTTTAGAATAACAATTTCAATTAATTGATGAGCTAATTTAGATAAAGCCTCTATTGGTCTAACAAATAAGAAATTATATATTTCGTCTAAGTACAACTTATTTGCAGATAATTTAGCCAAACCTTTTAACTGACTATCTTCTACTGGTAAGCTTTTCTTTTTAACATAAATTGAATATGCACCGATTAAAGCAACTAATGTTAAAATAGAAGCTGTTGCCATCAATGTAATCAATGAACTATTATCAACATGTAACTCTTCAATTTTATCTAATCCCATAACGTTATGGTTTAAGAAATGTGAGAACCAATGTTTCCCTGGTAAATTTAAAGCTCCACCAATAACAGATAATACAGCTAATACGATTAATGGTATTGTCATATTTAATGGACTTTCGTGTAAATGACTTTTTGCATGATCAGACCCTCTGAATTCACCATGGAAAACAACAAAGTATAATCTAAACATATATACTGCAGTCAACAATGCACTGAAAGCCAAAGCTCCATAAATTAATGGATTATGATGTAAAGCATGTGCTAAAATCTCATCTTTAGAAAAGAACCCTGATAAAAATGGGAAACCTGAAATAGCTAATGTTCCAATTAAAAAAGTAATATGTGTTATAGGTATAAATTTCTTCAAACCTCCCATTTTACGAATATCTTGTTCATCAGACATTGCGTGGATTACACTACCAGAACCTAAGAATAATAATGCTTTAAAGAAAGCATGTGTTGTTACGTGGAAAATTGCAGCTGTATAAGCTCCCATCCCTAAAGCAACAAAAATGAAACCTAATTGAGATACTGTAGAATAAGCCAATACTTTTTTGATATCGTTTTGACGCATTGCAATAAAAGCAGCTAACAATGAAGTTGCTAAACCAACATATAACATGATATCTTGTGTTGCTGGAGCTAATTCAAATAAGAAATTAGAACGAACAACTAAGAAAATACCAGCTGTTACCATTGTTGCAGCATGAATCAATGCAGAAACAGGAGTTGGTCCCGCCATTGCATCAGGTAACCAAGTAAACAATGGAATTTGAGCAGATTTACCAGTTGCACCAACAAATAAACAGAATGTAATTCCGAATAACATCCAATTAGAAGGAGATAATTCAGCTAATTTTGCAGCTACTTCAGTATATTCTAACGTTCCAAATGTTGCTAATAACAAGAATAGACCGATTAATAATCCTAAATCCCCTATTCTATTCATGATGAATGCTTTTCTAGCAGCCAAACCATTTAATAAACCTTTGTTTTCGTCGCTATAATGGAAACCGATTAATAAATAAGAACAGATACCTACACCTTCCCATCCAAAGAACAACATAAAGTAGTTACTTCCTAAAATTAGGATTAACATTGCGAAGATGAATAAATTTAAGTAAGTAAAGAATTTGTAATATCCTTTATCATGACTCATATATCCCATAGAGAATAAGTGAATCAAAGATCCAATTCCAGTTACAATTAAAGTCATCCAGATAGATAAATCATCTACTAATAATCTAGCAAATAATGAAAAGTCATCTAAACGAATAACTGTAAACAAGTTTATTGTAGTTGCTTCGTTTAATTGAAAGAAAACATTCAATGCTAAAAAGAAAGAAACAAACATAACGGCTGTCGCGATTGATCCAACTACCATTTTTGGTAATCGTTTTCCAAGAACGCCGTTTATGATACCACCTATTAAAGGAAGTAAAATAATCAGAGGTACTAATTGTTCAATTTTCATGCGAATTAACCTTTAAGTTTATTAAATATGCTAATATCAACCGAACGAGCATTTCGGTAAATCAATACTAAAATTGAAAGACCTACAGTTGCTTCTGCAGCAGCTACTACCATAATAAAGAAAACAAATATCTGAGCGTCTGCTTTTCCAAAGTAAGTTGAAAATGCTACTAACAATAAATTTACTGCGTTCAACATTAATTCAATACACATCAATACGATGATGGCGTTTTTACGGACTAAAACTCCGACCACACCGATTACGAATAAAATCGAAGAAAGTATTAAGTAATACTCCATCGACAATCCTGATTCAAAAATAGTTGCTAATAACATCTTATTCGATTATTTGTTTATCACGTTTTGCTAAAAGAACTGCTCCAACCATTGCTGCAATGAACAATACAGAAGAAATTTCAAAAGGCAATACATAATCTGTGAACAATACTTTTCCTAGATTTTTAACTAAACCTTGATCTGCATTTACGACTGTTGAAGGATCCATTAAACTTGCTTTTTTTATTGCTGAAATAAAAACAGTTAAAAGTCCACCACCAGCAATTGCTGCAGCGATTTTCATAAAGATTGAACTTTTAGGTTCCGTTTCTTTACTCAAATTCAACATCATCAATACGAATAGAAATAATACCATAATTGCACCAGCATAAACGATAATATTAACAATCGCAATAAATTGTGCATTTAATAATATGTAATTTGCTGAAATCATGAAGAATGTTACTATTAAATATAACACACTTCGAACAGGATGCGTACTAAGAATCACCATTAAAGCTGATCCAAGCGTTAAGCCTCCTAAAATATAAGCTACTGTAACTATATCCATTATATCTTACGTTTTCCTGTAAATTGTCTTGCAGAAATATCGATACGAGCATCAACTTTTTCTACCAAACGATCTTTACCATAAATAAATTCACCTCTTTCAAAATTTGTAGGAACAATTCTGTCAGTCAAGAAAATTGCTTCTTTCGGACATGCTTCTTCACACAAACCGCAGAAAATACATCTCAACATATTGATTTCGTATGTTTCAGCATATTTTTCTTCTCTATAAAGACCTTCTTCTCCTTTTTCTCTTTCGTTAGCTGTCATTGTGATAGCTTCAGCAGGACAAGCTACAGCACATAATCCACATGCTGTACAGTTTTCTCTACCTTCTTCGTCTCTTTTTAATACATGCATTCCTCTATAAACAGGAGCGAATTTTTTCGTCTCTTCAGGATATTTTAATGTATTATTTTTACGAAATAAGTGTTTGAAAGTAATCCACATACCACCTAAAATAACTGGTATGTATAGCTTTTCCATAAATGAAAGCTTTTTGTTGGAAACTAACTTACTTCTATTTGATAAACTTTGCATAGTTAACTTTTTGGAATATTATTTATTAAACCAACCATTGTAAGCTGCAATGATAACTGCAGTAATCAATAAATTTACTAAAGCGATTGGAATCATTTTCTTCCATCCCAAGTGCATTAATTGATCATATCTGAAACGTGGTAATGTCCAACGAATCCACATGAATACAAAAATGAAGAAGAATATTTTAGCAAAAAACACTAATGTTCCAATAATTGCTAATGTATTTCCTGTGAATGAATCCATTCCTGGGAAGTTATATCCTCCAAAGAATAAGGAAGCAATTACTGCAGATGAAATAAACATATTGATGTATTCAGCAAAAAGGAAAAAACCTAATTTCATTGAACCATATTCAGTATGATATCCACCGATTAGCTCACTCTCACATTCCGCTAAATCAAATGGTGATCTATTACATTCTGCTAAAGCACAAACAAAGAATATAAAAAAGGCTATTGGTTGTTTAAAAACAAACCAACCCATTCCATGTTGTGCATCAACAATGTCACGAAGACTTAAACTTCCTGACATCATAACAATAGTTATAACTGAAACCCCCATTGCTAATTCATAAGAGATCATTTGTGATGAAGCTCTAATTGCACCAAACAAAGAGTATTTATTGTTAGATGCCCAACCACCAATCATAATTCCATAAACACCAATCGAAACAAATCCCATAATGAATAAGATCCCGACATTTACATCAGCTACTTGTAAAACGATTGTTCTACCAAAAGCTTCAATATTTGGCCCCCAAGGAATAACTGAACCAGTCATTAATGCCGTAAACATTGCGATACCTGGTCCTAAAATAAACAACCATTTATCAGAATTTAAAGGAATGAAATCTTCTTTGAAAAACATTTTTGTTCCATCAGCTAATGGTTGAAGTATACCCCATTTACCAGCTCTATCTGGACCAATACGATCTTGAAACCAAGCAGCAACTTTTCTTTCTAGATAAGTTGAATACATAGCGATTAACAAAGTAATTGAAAACAAAGCAACTACTAAGATTAATTTTTCTGTTAATAAACCTCCATCCATTATTTCAAGTTTTTAGTTGAATCACTTAACGGATTTGGCTTATCGTAATGCCCTTGAGAGATAACTGAAGTTCTTTTTAATTTTAAAGGTTCTTCAATTGTCCATTTAGAAACGTCTTTTTTATCGTAACGACATTCATTACAAATCCAAGCTGGTTTACCATCAATCATTTGAACTTCATCATATTCGTCTTTACGAACAGTAATACGATAAATTTGATTACCAAACATCCAAACAACCGCTTTACCAGCACATTTTGTACATTCACAAGAAGCATTCATTGGTTTTAAGAACCAAACACGACTTTTGAAACGGAATGTTTTGTCAGTTAAAGCCCCAACAGGACATACATCAATCATATTTCCTGAAAAATCATTATCTACAGAATTTTCGATATATGTACTAATTTCAGCATGTTCACCTCTATGCATTACACCGTGAACACGGCTATCGCATAATTGATTTCCAACATAAACGCAACGGTAACATAAAATACAACGATCTTGATTTAACTTAATCGTGTTTCCAATGTCAACTGGCTCATGTTTTCTTCTAGGTTCTTCGTAACGTGTTTTTGCTGCTCCATGATCAAATGCTAAATCTTGCAATTTACACTCACCTGCTTGATCACATACTGGGCAATCTAATGGGTGATTAATCAACAAAAATTCAGTTACAGCTCCACGATTTTCATGAACTCTTTCACTTGTTTTGTTCTTCACAATCATTCCATCCATTACTGGTGTTGAACATGAAGCAACTAATTTTGGCATTGGACGAGGATCTTTTTCTGATCCAGCCGCTACTTCTACTAAACAAGTACGACATTTACCACCACTACCTTCTAATTTACTGTAATAGCACATGGCAGGCGGGACAATGTCTCCACCAGCTTGTCTTGCAGCATTCAGGATTGTTGTTCCCGGTTCTACTTCTATTACAACATCATCAATGGTTACTTTGACCATAGCTAATTATTTAATTATAACGTTTCAGTAACTTTCAATAATCCGTAGTTGCGTGTTAGCGCTTCTTGTGGATTTGTTACATGCCATTCAAATTCTTCACGGAAATGACGAATCGCAGCCGCAACAGGCCATGCAGCAGCATCACCTAAAGGACAAATTGTATTTCCTTCTATTTTCTTGTTTATTTGCTCTAACAATTCAATATCTCTCATATTTCCTTGTCCATGCTCTAATCGATAAAGTACTTTTTCCATCCATCCTGTTCCTTCTCTACAAGGTGAACATTGACCACAAGACTCATGCGCATAGAAACGAGCAAAATTCCAAGTATTTCTGACGATACATTGATCTTCATCAAAAACGATAAATCCTCCAGAACCTAACATAG
>CALPRR020000109.1 GCA_943326025.2 Candidatus Kuenenia stuttgartensis
AGCCATGAAACATAACGCTTGCGCTTCCATGTTCATTTTTGTTCTACCAGCTGATAAACGTACAACTGATTCTGGGAACGCAATTCTTGTCATTGCAACCATACGAATCAATTCCCATTGTTCGATTGGTTTTTGATCTTGTAATGGAGTTCCTTCAACAGCCACTAAAGCGTTAATTGGAATAGAATCTGGAGGAGTTGGCATTTCCATGTAGCTCAATAACAAACCAACACGGTCTTCAACTGCTTCACCCATTCCGATAATACCTCCAGAACAAACTGTAATACCAGCTTTACGAGCGTTTTCAATGGTATTTAAACGTTCATCATATTCTCTTGTTGAGATTATGTCTTTGTAAAATTCTTTTGAAGAATCTAAATTATGATTGTATGCAAATAAACCTGCATTTTTCAAACGTTTTGCTTGATCTTCATTCATCATACCTAATGTACAACAAACTTCCATCCCTAAATTATTTACAGCAGAAACCATTTCAACCACATTGTCGAAATCTTTGTTATCTCTAACTTCTCTCCAAGCTGCTCCCATACATAAACGAGAAGAACCATTTTCTTTCGCATTTTTTGCTTGCTCGATAACTGATTCAACTGTCATTAATTTATGAACGTCAACATCTGTGTTATATCTTGCAGCTTGAGGGCAATATCCGCAATCTTCAGAACAACCACCAGTCTTAATACTAATCAAAGATGACATTTGAACTTCTCTTGGATTATGAAACTGTCTGTGAATCGTTGCTGCTTCAAAAACTAACTCTAAAAGGGGTTTATTGTATAACTCTAAAAGAGTTTCTTTTGTATTATATTTCGGATTAACTTTCATTCTTGTTAATTTAATTTGGTGCAAAGATAATGAAAAGGTTATTTAGAGTCAATTAATTTGTTTAAGAGTTTGTAACATGTCATGTATGAGTATTTAGGATTATTTTATGTTATTAGATTAATAGGATTATATCTAACATTTTATTTTAGAAATCAATTCATTATTATTAAATTTGTTATAAACTGATAAAGTATATAAACTTCGTATTATGACCCACGTATTCCGCATAGATGATTCAAATCCTTACGCTAAATCAGTCGTAGAATTTTTAAAAACGCTCGATTTTGTAAAAGAAGATTTAAATGAAACATCTGAATTCAATTTAACTGATGAGCATTTGAAAATTTTAGATGAAAGAAGAAATGATCGAATTACAAATAAATCAAAAACAAATTCTTGGGAAGACGTTAAAGAATTTGCTAGACAAAAAAAATAAAACTAAATCATACTAACCAAAAAAAATCCAATTCTAAATTTTAACCAACCTAAATGACAAGAAAATTCAATATTCAAATTGAAGAAAGAGCTAAACTTGAAATTGCTGAAGCTTTTGAATGGTACGAAATTCAAAAAAATGGTCTTGGAGAAGATTTCTTGAACTCACTTGATAATGCTTTCAAGGCTATTAAAAAAGCACCTAAAGGATATACTCAAATTAAAAACCATAGACAATTTCCTTTGAACAATTTTCCTTTCGTTATTCTTTATGAAATTGATCATCTAACAATATTTGTAGACGCCGTTTTTCATACAAGTCGAAATCCTAAAAATAAGTTTTAATCAATCTTTTTCTTTGTTACTCTAAGTTCTTTTTTTTGCGAAGCATTGTACCTCAAAGTAATGCCGAATGTTAGTTTATATCAGCCGATTAATTAAATTTATCATAAAGAAATAGGTCCTAAAAGATAAAAGTGTGATTATTATCATTTTTTTATCATTGAATTAAATGCACTTTTACATAAATTCAACTATTTGAAATTATTATGGCATTTATTGATTATTACAAAGTCTTAGAAATTGATAAATCTGCAACGGAAATCGATATTAAAAAAGCGTACCGTAAATTAGCGCGCAAATACCATCCAGATGTCAATCCAAACGATGAAGCGGCGAAAGTGAAATTTCAAGAAATCAACGAAGCGCATGAGGTTTTAAGCGATCCAGAAAAACGCAAGAAATACGACCAATACGGTAAAGATTGGAAACATGCTGACGAATTTGACAAACAAAAGCAGCAGCAACGAAGTAGTCGTGGTTATTCAACAGATGGATTTAACGATAGCGATTATTCAAGCTTTTTTGAGTCTATGTTTGGTAATACTGGCGGAAGATCCTATCGTTCGGGGTCCTTTAAAGGTCAAGATTTGGCGAGTGATGTTCATTTAAAATTGACAGATATACTTGAAGCTCAAAAACAAACGCTTTCAGTAAATGGTAAAAATATTCGACTGACAATTCCAGCTGGTGTTGAAGATGGACAGACGATTAAAATAAGTGGTGTTGGTGGTGAAGGAGTAAACGGTGGACCAAAGGGTGATTTATACATTACGTTTAAAATTCAAAACGATACAACTTTCAAACGTGAAGGAAGCAATCTATTAAAAACAATTGAATTGGACATCTACAATGCCATTTTAGGTGGTGAAATCATGGTAGATACAATGTCAAGTAAAGTGAAATTAAAAGTTGCTCCTGGAACTCAAAACAACACCAAAGTAAAATTGAAAGCCAAAGGTTTACCTGTTTACAAAAAAGAAAATGAATTTGGAGATTTAGTCATTACTTATACGATCAAAATACCAACCAATTTAACAGATAAACAAAAAGAGTTGTTTAAAGAACTTTCTAATATCTAATAATATGGAAAACGAAAACTTAATATCCTTACATCAGTTTTGTGAATTTCATGAAATTGAAAACACCTTAGTAATCGCTTTAAATGAGCACGATTTAATTGAAATTTTCATTGTGGATGGTGAATCTTATATCCATTCAGATTCAATTCACATATTGGAAAAAATAATCCGTTTACATCACGATCTTTCAATCAATTTTGAAGGAATCGATGTGATTGTTCAATTGATTGATAAAATCAATTCGTTGCAAGAAGAATTAATAGAATTAAAAAAGAAATTGGAAACTGCTGAAAATTAGAATCTTTTATTTCAGGTCATTAAAACAAAAAATCCTGTACTTTCTGGTACAGGATTTTTTACAATGAAAATTATTTTATTTAACTATTTTTCTATTAATAAAGTAAGAGTTATTTTTAATCGTTACAAAATATTGTCCTCTTGATAACTCACCTAAATCCAATTCAATTAATCTTTGATTAAATTTTTGATTAAGAATTATTTTACCAGAAATATCAGTCAAAATAACTTCAGAAGTTTGATCATTATCAAGTGAAATGATTAAATTATTCTCAAATGGATTTGGATAAATTAGAATATTATTGTTGCTAATGTTTTCAACATTAGTTAAACTTTTGTCAATGTAAATTTGATCATAAGCTTTTAAAAATTCAGCTTGTGATTTATTAGGACAGAACAATTGAAGAACTAAAGTATAAACTCCAGAACTTGAATCCACACTATAAATCTGAGAAATAATTTGAATAGTATTGTTGTAAACTATGTTCCAAGTTACGTTTACAAAACTATTTGATACCAAATTAAAATTACTAATGTATACTGAATCAATTGCAGAATAATTTATAACACAATTAGAAACAGCTGGATTAAAGACACTATCGACAATCGTAGAATCTTGAAAAGGAGTATTTGAAAAAATATTACTTGGAGAAGCTATCACAAAAGGAATTGTATAAGAATCTCCTATAGCATCTGAAATTGAAACAGAATAATATCCTGGACAAAGGTTTGAGGCAGTATTATTTATAGATCCATTTGAATACATATAGGAATATGGAGCTACACCACCTGATATTATTACAGTAGCATTTCCATCACAAAATCCATTTTGTGATGTATTGTTAGAAATAACAAAACCTGATAGATTTACATTGTTCACCACCTGAAAAGCATTCGTAGATGTTAAAAGTCCGTCGATATTATTAAAAATTCGAACATCATACATACCTTGACTTGCATTTTGAGGAATAGTAATATTCAAAATCATTGATGATGCACTGGACACATTGATTGAATTAACTAAAATAGTTCCAGTTCCTTGATTAAAGCTAATATCAACTAAAGTTCCACTTCCCTGATCAAAATGGGTATTATTACCAGTAATTGTTACATCGAGTGTTTGACCAGCATTACCAACATTTGGAGAAATTGAATTTAAAGTCGGTGGCGTTATACCATTTACATTGAAACCTCCTAATGAAAGATAACCATCAATACTATTAAAAACACTAACATCATATGTTCCTGTATATGTATTTGATGGAATGGTAATATTAGCAATTAGTGATGTTGGGCTTACTGCACTAATTGAATTTACAACAGTCGTATTACTTCCTTGATTAAAACTAAAATCAACTATAGTTCCACTACCCTGATCAAAATGGGTATTATTTCCAGTGATAGTTACGTTTAATGTTTGACCTGCATTTCCTGAATTTGGCGATACTGAAGCTAAGGTTGGAGGTGTGATACCATTTACCTGAAAACCATTTAATGTTAGATGACCATCAAGACTGTTAAAAACACTCACATCATAAATTCCTGTATAAGTATTTGATGGAATAGTAATATTAGCAATTAGTGATGTTGGGCTTACTGCACTAATTGAATTTACAACGGTAGTGTTACTTCCTTGATTAAAGCTAAAATCAACTATAGTTCCACTTCCCTGATCAAAATGAGTATTATTTCCTGTAATTGTTACATTTAATGTTTGACCTGCATTTCCTGTATTGGGCGATACTGAAGCTAAAGTTGGAGGTGTGATACCATTTACCTGAAAACCACTTAATGTAAGATAACCATCAAGACTATTAAAAACACTAACATCATAAGTTCCTGTATATGTATTTGATGGAATGGTAATATTAGCGATTAGTGATGTTGGACTTGTTGCATTAATTGAATTTACAACAGTAGTGTTACTTCCTTGATTAAAACTAAAATCGACTATAGTTCCGCTACCCTGATTAAAGTGTGTATTGTTTCCTGTAATTGTTACATTAAATGTTTGACCTGCATTTCCTGTATTGGGCGATACTGAAGCTAAAGTTGGAGGTGTGATACCATTTACTTGGAAACCATTTAGAGATAGGTAACCATCAAGACTATTGTATACTCCTACACTATAAATTCCTGTATATGTATTTGATGGAATAGTAATATTAGCTATTAATGATGTTGGACTTGTTGCATTAATTGAATTTACAACAGTAGTGTTACTTCCTTGATTAAAACTAAAATCTACTATAGTTCCGCTACCCTGATTAAAGTGTGTATTGTTTCCTGTAATTGTTACATTCAAGGTTTGACCTGCATTTCCTGTATTCGGATTAATTGAAACTAAACTTTGAGAAAAAGTAACAATTGGTAATATAAACAAAAGTAAGGTAATTAATAATGTTTTCATAATGAAATTAAGCTTTGTAAAAGTTTATCAAATTTAATTTTTTTTTTCTAAATGTAAAAATTCTGGTTTACTGTAATTGAATTTTATTTTAATTCACTACATCAATTTTAATTTCACACCTTTGTTAACTATATTCAATTTCAAAGAGAATCGAATGTTTGAAGAATAATTTTTGAATAATGTTGATTCATTCTGACTTTGGTAAAGCGGGAAATAAACTCCAAATACTTTGCTGATTCTGAAACCTACACCTGTATTGAAAACACCGTATACCACTCCATCTACATTAAAGGCTCCTGCATCTGCAAAAACTCCTAAACCTTTGATTTTGATTGGCAAGTCTAAATATACATTTCCTGAAGTTAACCAGTTATTTGTTGTTCCATACCACGAATTACTTTTGAAACCTCCCAAATTCTCCATTCGTTGACTTCCCCATAATCCTGTTGTTTCATTTCTTCCCATGAAATATTCTTCGTAGAATACATCTTGAAATCCTGATGTTCCTGACAATGAATAACTATATCTGTATGGTAAACCATAAGTGTCTGCTTTGTAATTGTAAATCTTACCAAAGAACGCTCTAAATTCAATCCATCTCATCATCTTGTTTTTCATGTAACGGTAGCTATAACTTCCCTCAACAGATGCTCTTGAAACATTGTTTTTTGATTCAATTTCTTGTAAGAAATCATTTCTTAAATTGAATTTAAATTCATGATCTGGTTTTGAATACGTCAAACCATACTTAATAAATCCACCAGCATCAGATGTTGTAACACCACCGTTTAAATGCTGTGTATATGAACCTTGAACCAATACATTTTGAGAAAAAGGAGTTGCTTTTTTTCTATTTCCAATTTTTATATTCAAGTATGGTGAGATATTTACAAAACTTGCATTCTTTCCTTCTCCAAATGATTTTAAAGATATTCCTAATCGTGCAATCTTAATAGCTGATTTCGGTAAAAATGAATAACTCAATTCAGAAATTCCTGAAAGATTTTGTCTACCTGTAGAATACATTGGTGCTACTAAATATTGGAATTTTTTAAATGGAATTCCGTTATTATGAAATACAAGTCCAACCATAAATTGATCGTAAGTATTTCCTCCAATCATTGGCGTCCAGAATACATTTGTTTTAGAAGTTGTTTGATCTCCAACTAAAAACTCGAATTTCAACGGTTCAAATTTGTTAAATACTTGACTTTTTTTCCATGTATTATTCGTTCTTGAAATTTCTGGTATATTTTTATCTGAATCAATTCTTACTTCATCAATTGAAGTTGATTTAAAATGAACGGTTCTATAATTTTCTCCTGGTTCAGCGTAAGTTTTTTCAACTAACACTCCTTTTTCATAAGCCGAAACTTCAATTGGTCCATTTACTTGACCTTTGTTTTTCACTTTTAAATCCGTTCCGTTTTCGACTTTCTTAACATTCACAATTTTGTAATCAATGTGATTCGTCGTTTGAATTAAATCATTGAACAACCATGCTAAATCTTTTCCAGACGTTTTCTCGAAAGAAGCTCTCATATCTTCAGGTTCCGGATGTTTAAATTTCCATTCTTCGAAATAAGCATGTTGGCATTTACCAAACATTTCTTCACCTAAATAATCTTTCAGGTAAAACATCACCAATCCAGTTTTCATGTACATGATTGAACCATAGTTTGCTCCAGTAAAATCTGCTGAGTGCGTTTCAATTGGTTGATCTTCTCCCATTACTGCGGTAAAGCGGTATGATATATCACTTAAATCATGATGATCTAAATTATCTAAATGAAATTTTCCATTCAAAATCATGTCAGAAAAACGCGTATTCTCAGGATATTTCGTTTGAATGTATCTCACTTCATTCAAGGTATTCATTCCTTCATCCATCCAACCGTGCACACGTTCGTTTGAACCTAAAATTCCATAAAACCAGTTATGACCAACTTCGTGAACAATCACAACTTCTAATTCTTCTTTGTTACTTGTATTTCCAATTACAGTAATTGTTGGGTATTCCATTCCACCACCAGCGCTGATTGTTCCATCAACAGCTGTTACATTATTGTAAGGATAATCCCCATTCCACATCGAATAATAATATGTTCCATCATTGATATATTCAATCGCATTTTTCCAAACATCTGCATTTCTAGGTGTAAACATTGCCCAAGAAGTCACTTTTCTTTTTGATCCAGGCAATTCAACTTCTCCTTTTAACACTTCATATCTTTTATCTGCAAACCAAGCGAAATCGTGTACTTTTGATTGTGTGTAACGTACTGTTTTATATTCGGTTGATGAAACTGGAAAATTCATATTTTCTTTTCGTCCTTCATTTAATTCTCCATTTTCAAATTTCAATCGTGTTTTTAAAGCCAAATCAGTTAAGAAATCAATTTCTGAAGAAGTTTGACAATCTCCCGTTGCTCCTAACACATAATTCTTTGGCAACGAAATACTCACATCAAACGACCCAAATTCAGAATAAAATTCTCCTTGATTTAAGTATGGAATTGGGTTCCAACCATTTTTATCATAAACAGCTGGTTTAGGATACCATTGAGTTATTTGATACGATTGACCAACATGTCCTAAACGAGAAATTTCTCCTGTTGGAATTTTCACTTTAAATGGTGTTGAAACAGTTAAACGTTGACCTGGTAATAACGGTGTTTTCAACATCAATTTACAAATATCTA
>CALPRR020000110.1 GCA_943326025.2 Candidatus Kuenenia stuttgartensis
CCACGTAAAAACACATCTGGATCAAGAATATCACTTCCTGTATGCATATGCAATCCATTAATTACGATGTTGTAATGTTTTGCAATACGAACGACATGTTTTAATTGATAGAATGATATTCCAAATTTTGAATCAATATGTCCAACAGAGATATTATTATGGCCACCTGCAAAAATGTGTGGGTTAATTCTTATGCAGATTGGAATTGTATTCCCATATTTATTTCCGAATTTTTCTAATGTAGATAGATTATCTATATTTAAATATACACCAATTGAAATAGCTTCTTCAATTTCAGAAAAATCCACGCAATTTGGGGTGTACATAATTTGATTTGCTTCAAATCCTGCTCTTAAACCTAAATGAACTTCTTCAATTGAAACAGCATCTAAACCTGCCCCTCCCTTTTTTAATAATCTTAATATATTAATATTGTTTAGTGCTTTTAACGCATAATGTAATTTTACATCGATACCATCGAAAGCATTTTTTAATTTAGTGTATTGATTTTGAATTGTTTCAGCATTGTAAATATAGGTAGGTGTACCAAATTTTTTAGCCGTGTCAAGAAGCAATTTGTTATTCATAGTTTATTTTTAAAGTGCAAAGGTACAAATTTGCAATCTATATTTGTTAAAAAAATAATTAAATGTTAAAATAATAAAATTTATTCTAAAAGGTTTTCTCTGAAAATAAGCAATTTATACAATAATTTCTATAAATTCGCGTTAAAGTTCAAAATAAGAAATGAGAATATTAAACAGTATAGTATTTATTTTATTAATTGCTTCAGCTACTTTTTCACAAAGAGTCACAACCTATTCTAGATCTGAATTAGGTGTTTTTATAGGTGGTTCATACTATATTGGCGATTTAAATCCGTATCAGCATTTTACTTATTCGAAACCTGCAGGTGGTTTAATTTTTAGATACAATGTTCATTCTCGTTTGGCTTTAAGATTTAATGCTTTATATGGAAATGTAAGTGCTGATGACAAAGATTCGAAAAGAGAACTATATAAGAATCGTAATTTAAACTTTAAATCTTCCATTTTTGAATTTGCTGGAGGAATGGAATTCAATTATTTTCCATTTCAAGTAGGACATCCAAGATATAAAGGTACGGCTTATTTGTTGGCTCAAATTGGCTTTTTTCAAATCAATCCAAAAGCAACCGTTAATGGAAAAGATGAGTTACTAAGACCTCTTGGAACAGAGGGACAGGGTTCGAGTTTATCTACTAAGAATAGATATAGTCTAACACAATTGTGTATGCCTTTAGGAGTTGGAGCTAGATTAACATTATGGAAAGTAGGGACTTTAAATTTGGAATTTGGAATTCGAAAAACTTTTACTGATTATCTAGATGATGTTCATTCAGATACATATATTGATGCAGTTTCTTTAACAAAGCAAAATGGACCTTTAGCCGGAAAAATGTCTAACACTAGTTTAGATGGTAATCCATACGGTAGAAGAGGGAATTCTGTTACCAAAGATTGGTATGTATTTTATGGGTTTATGTTGACTTTTAAATTGGGAAGTCATTCTAGTTGTCCTTCGGCTTTGTAAGAATAGTTAATCTTTAAATTTTGAATTATAATGTACAAAATGTTAAATTCTAATTCTGTCATGTTAAATTTCAATTTAACTATTTTTTCAATCTTTTTATTTTCAAATATTAAATGTTATTCTCAAAGTGAGACGTTATCATATTTAGAAAAATCAAATTTATTTGTTGCACAAAAGAGCGATTCTTTATTTAAAATAAGACATTCATTATCAGATGGAAAGTATAGTTTGTTTTTCGATCATGAGAAAAAACATATTGCAAAAATATTTTATTTACTGAATGGAAATGTAACGGGTTTATATAGAGAATATTCAATTGAAGGTTTTTTAACGACAGGGTATTATAAAGATGATAGTTTATGGACTTTTAGGTTTGGTCAAGGTTTTATTGTAAATAATTCTATAAATACATTTAAAAGAGGTTATTGGTATTATTTATTAGGATTTCAAGTTAATATCCCAACTGAAACATTTAAAATTGAATACGATACGGACAGTGTTTTTATTGAAAAATTATTATTTTCAAATGATAGTATAGCAGTTTTAAGAAAATACCATCAAAGGTTAGGTCTTATTTATGAATCAACGTTTTATCAAAATAATAGGCAAGAAAAACTTTCATATCATGGAGTTGTTAAAGAATATTATTCAAATGGTATTTTAAAGTTTGATTTAAATGTTTATAATAATTCTAAAGTTATACATCAATTTGATTCTCTAGGTAATTTAGAATATATACAAATTTCTGACTCATCAAAAATATATGAAATAGGAATAAAAAATAAAATCAGGTTTTATAGTCCTTATAATATTACTGGGAAATATATAGCAGTAAATGATTCAACAACTTGTGAGTCAAGTTCAATAGTATTTAATTCAGATGGCACATTGAAAAGATTAAATTCGTTTGATAAATCAAATACATTTATTAATGTTGAATTTAAACAGAAATCAGCAAAAATAAATAGAAAGAAAAAAAGAAAAATTAAATAAAAAAAAATCCCCACATTTCTGTGAGGATTTAGTTATAATCTATTTAATCTTATTATTTCTTGTCGATTAATTCTATATCGAATACTAAATCTGAAAATGGAGGAATTGCTCCAGGTCTTCCTTGTTTACCGTAAGCTTGGTAGTAAGGGATGATTAATTTCGCTTTACCACCTTTGCCAATCATTCCGATTCCTTCTTCGAAACCTGGAATCATTCTGTTCACTTTGTAAACGAAATCCATTGGAGCGCCTCTATCATAAGAAGCATCAAATTGTTTTCCATCCGCTCTGAAAGTTCCTCTGTAATGCAAAGAAAGAGAATCACCCATTGAAGCTTTAGGTTCGATTCCTGCATCTTCAATTATATAAACTAATCCTGATTCAGTTTGTTTAGCTGAAGGGTATACTTTTAATACTTCGTCAAACATGAATTTTTTATATTCTGTTTCAGACATTGCACTTAATTTTTGAAAATATTCAGTTTTCTTGTCTTCTTCTGATTTGATTTTATTGTATGAATCGTTGAATACTTGAGTTGCATCCCAAGCTTTTGCTGGTTTCCCCACTCGGATGATTTTAACAGTTTTCATTGTGTCGTTTTGAGAAATTGCGTCTACAATATTCTGACCTTCAATTACATGTCCAAAAATAGTGTGTTTCCCATCTAACCAAGGTGTTTCTTTATGAGTGATAAAGAATTGACTACCGTTTGTTGCTGGACCAGAATTAGCCATTGATAATATACCAGGACCAGAATGTTTTAATTCAGGAACGATTTCATCATAAAATCGGTGTTTTGGTCCACCTGTTCCCAATCCATCAGGATCACCACCTTGAATCATAAAATTTGGAATCACTCTATGGAATTTTAATCCGTTAAAAAAAGGTGTAGAATATTTAATTGTGTCATTAACAGTAAATTTCCCTTCAGCTAAACCTACAAAATTTGCAACAGTCATAGGTGTTTTTTCATGTTCTAATTTGCAAAGAATAATACCTTTGTTTGTATTGAATTCAGCATAAATTCCAGGTTCCAATGCAGAATTTTTCTTTTTATCTGTTTGGGCATTTACAAAACTTAAACTTACAATTGCAAGTAAAAAATTAAGTGTTAAAAAAAGTGTACGTTTCATTTTTATAGATTTATTTTATAAAATTAGTAATTTCTCAATTATTCAAATTGTGTAATGCAAATTTAATACCGTTTCTTTTTGAGTAAAGTTTGGTCAACTAATTTCTTTTATCAATTCCCCAGAGCATTTTATTTCGAATTGTATCTAAGAAGTTGTTATCTTCAAACTTAACAACATTAATCATAAATTCAGCCTTGCTTACTTTTACTTCCTCACCTTGAGAAATGTTAAGCGATTCTCCATCAATGCTTATTAAGTATTTTCTATCTCTTCCTTCAACGCTTAATTTAATTGGTAAATGATCTGGTACAACAACAGGCCTTACATTTAAATTATGAGGAGCAATTGGAGTTAATAAGTGAATTTGACAACCTGGTGTTACAATTGGTCCGCCACAACTTAAGTTGTAAGCCGTTGAACCAGTTGGTGTTCCAACAATTAATCCATCTGCCCAATATGAATTTAAATATTTGTCATCCAATGAAGCGTGTACAGTAATCATCGAAGCTGTATCTTTTTTATGAAGCGAAACCTCGTTTAGAGCGATGTTGTCTTCTCCAAATAATCCACTTTCTGTTTCTACTTTAAGTAAAGATCTTTTTTGAAACGCGTATTTTTTTTCTTTCACCAAATCCATTGTTTCCTGAAGTTGGTCCGTCGAGATATTTGCTAAGAAACCTAATCTTCCAGTATTAATACCTAATATAGGTACTCCTGAATCACGTATATAACTTACTGTTTTTATAAAGGTCCCGTCTCCACCAATACTCAATGCTAAATCAATACCAGTTTTCAAATCATGTCTAGAGTTGAAAGTATCATAAGATTCAGTTATTCCAACTTTTTTGATTAGCTGTTCATTCAATTCTTGTTCAATAACAGGATTCCACCCAAAGTCTTTTAAAATCTTGAGTAAATCTGTATAATGATGAGCTGTTTGTTTGTTTAATTTTCTGCTATATATCGCAACATTCATATCTAAAGATTGAGATAATTCATAAGTGCATCAAATCTAAATTGAATGTCATCATCACCGCTACTTTTTTGGTAAGAGGCTTTGATCACATAATCATATCTTTCAAAAGTTCTGATAATACGATCTAATTCAATTAAATTGATTTTTAATGTCACTTCCAATTTTGTAGAATCTGGAGATGACATAATATACGAACTTAAAATTCGAGCGTTATTACTTTCTACAATTTGAGCAATTTGAGCCATCGAATAATCAATAGTGTTGACTTCAATTACTAAAATCCCACCTGGTTCCTTAATGCTACCAGTATTTGCCATAGAAGTAATCAAGTGATGAATACTAGTGCAACCAAGGTATTTTTCATTTGTATCTAAAACTGGAAGAATGCTCAATTTATGTTCAGAAATTTTAGCTAAAACTTCATAGATATGCGCATCAGCAAGAACATATGGGCGAGGTAAATGGTCAAATAAAACATCCAATGTTTCGTTTTGATCCATTTTATCCATAATATCTGACTCTGAAATAACCCCTACAAAGTTGCCATTTTTCAAAACAGGTAAATGTGATACTTTAAATTCATCCATCCAACGTAATGCTTTTTCACCTGTATCAGTGTGAGTTAACGGAGGGATTTCGTCTGTAATTAATTCTTGTGCTCTCATTGTTGTTGCCAAATTAGTAAATTACTTGGTAAGTATGTACTTTTGAAACGGAAAAAAAGCGAATTTATGACAAAGTTGAGTGTAAATATTAATAAAATAGCTACAATTCGTAATGCAAGAGGAGGGAATACACCGAATGTAGTTCAAGTAGCAATTGATTGTGAACGTTTTGGAGCAGAGGGCATTACAGTTCACCCAAGGCCTGATGAACGTCATATTACAACTCAAGATGTTTACGATTTGTCAAAAATTGTTAAAACTGAATTCAATATAGAAGGCTATCCAGATCAACGATATTTAGACTTGATTTCTGAGCTAAAACCAGCTCAAGCAACATTAGTTCCAGATCCACCACATGTATTAACTTCGAATGCAGGTTGGGATACCAAAAAGCATGAAATTTTATTAACTGATTTAGTTCAACAATTTAAAGCACAAGGAGTAAGAAGTTCAATCTTTATTGATACTAATTTAGAAAATATTGAATACGCAGCTAAAACAGGAGTTGATCGTATCGAATTATATACAGGTCCATTTGCTGAAGATTTTACAAGTAATCCTGAAAAAGCGATTGAAGCTTATGTAAAAGCTGCAAATTATGCAACTGAGTTGGGAATTGAAATTAATGCTGGTCATGATTTAAGTTTAGAGAATTTAAAGTTTTTTAAATCTAAAATTCCTCAATTAATGGAAGTTTCAATTGGACATGCTTTAATTTCAGATGCTTTGTATTTCGGATTAGAAAATACGATTCAACGCTATAAACTATTGTTACTTTAATTTTTGCCGAAAGCGATTCTTATTTTGAGAAAAAGTAAGTAAACCATTAAAATTAAAGAAGCAATGGCAAATGTTTTTCCAATTAAGTCACCATTGTTGGTATAAAATGTTGATTCTTTATTTTTATTTAGGATGCCATTTAGAGCTGTTGGAATCCACCATTTTGTCGCTTGAATAACATCGCCTCTTTGATTGATGAAACAGCTGATTCCAGTATTTGCTGAACGAGCAACACTTTTTCTATTTTCGATTGCTCTTAATGAAGCGAAACTTGCATGTTGTTTATAACCAGGTGTATTACCCCACCAACCATCATTTGTTATTATGAAAATGATATCACTGCCTTTTTTACATTGTTCAGCAATAAAACTTCCATAAATAGATTCGTAACAAATTGATGGAGCAAAATTAAATTTAGGTGTTTTGTATATTTTTGGGACATTTTCTATACCAAGTGTTCCTGATGTACCACCATTTTGAATTGATAATTCTTCTAACCAAGGAATCCATTTTGAAAATGGAATTTTCTCTACGCCTAAAACCAATTTTGATTTGTGAACATATAAAGGAGATTCATTTTTGTTAAATAAAATTGAGGTATTGTAATATTCGATAAAGCCTGGGCCTCCTTGAACTGCTCTTGAAGCAATAGAATTTTTCTTATCAAAAAATCGTGTAGTTGAAGCGCCTGTAAAAAACAAAGTATTATTCCATTTAGAAGTTCTTTCTAAAATAAATGGATAAAAATCCAATTGAGTGATTTCATCTTCGTAAAAAGTTGAACTAATAGCCGTTTCAGGAGCTAAAACAATCTCAGTGTTTTTAGTAACTTTTTTGTCAGCTTCATTGAATAATTTAGTTAATTGTGATTTTAGATCTGAATCAAATTTTTCATTATATGGATCAATGTTCGGTTGAATTGCAACAATTTCAATAGGGTCTTTTTTTTCACTGTAACTGAAATAAGAATAAATTGAAAAAGTGATTGGAATAATAATTATCGATGAGGTAATTAAAATGAATTTTAATTCAGATTGAATAGATCTTTTATAAATGATAATGCGTTCAATTAATTTGAAAAGCAAAATATTTATGGTTAAAATCCAAAGTGACCCTCCTAAAGCTCCAGTAATACTATACCATTGAATTATTTTAGGTGTTATTGAAAATGAATTCCCAAGCGTTAGCCAAGGATAAGATAATTCCCAATGATAGTGGATGAATTCAAAAGCAATCCAGATAATAGGTAGAAAGATTATTCCATTTTTGGGGTCGACTGTTTTTTTAGAAAGATGAAAAACATAGAAAACTAAAGCCATTATAATTGCATTCAGGACGATTGCAAAAATCGCTCCCCCAGGACTTGCATTCCAAATCCACCAAGTTGCACCTAAATTATAAATGAAAAATGTGACGAAAGCATGAATGTATACTTTAGACGATTTGTATTTTTTCTTTGAAATATAAGATTCAATTATTAATAATGGAATCCATGAAATAAAAACGAGAAATGTTAAACTTCCAGTAAATGGAAATGAAATAAAAAGCAGTACACCTGAAAGTATACTTAATAAATATCGTTTTGATTTTGATAATTCCTGCATTTTGTAAAGTTAATTGAAATTAGAATTGGAAAATAATTTCGAATAAAAAAAGTCGCTAATGAATAAACAAGAGCGACTTTTAAATATGTCATCAAGAATAATTATTGAAAAACAACTGTCATTTCGACACGTCTGTTTTTACTTCTTCCTTCTTCTGTATCATTTGTAGTAATTGGTTGAGTTTCTCCGAAGTAAATTGAGTTAATTCTTGTTGCCTCAACACCTTTGCTTACCAAATATGTTTTCACAGCTTCAGAACGTTTTTTAGATAAAATCAAGTTCGTTTGATCGTTACCTACGTTATCTGTGTGACCTGCAATTTGTAATTTCCATTCTTTTTTCTTGATCAATAATGCTGCTAAATC
>CALPRR020000111.1 GCA_943326025.2 Candidatus Kuenenia stuttgartensis
CTAGAATAGGTTGTGACTCTTTGTGAAAAAGTAGCTGAAGCAATTAATAAAATAAATACTATACTGTTTAATATTCTCATTTCTTATTTTGAACTTTAACGCGAATTTATAGAAATTATTGTACAAATTGCTTATTTTCAGAGAAAACCTTTTAGAAAGTATTTTATTATTTTAACATTTAATTATTATTTTAACAAAAATAGATTCCAAATTTGTACCTTTGCACTTTAAAAATAAACTATGAATAACAAAATGCTTCTCGACACGGCTAAAAAATTCGGTACACCTACCTATGTTTACAATGCTGAAACAATTCAAAATCAATATACTAAATTAAAAAATGCTTTCGATGGTATCGATGTGAAATTACATTATGCGTTAAAAGCGTTAAACAATATTAATGTATTAAGATTATTAAAAAAGGAAGGTTCTGGTTTGGATGCTGTTTCAATTGAAGAAGTTCATTTAGGTTTAAGAGCAGGATTTGGAGCAAATCAAATTATGTACACACCAAATTGCGTAGATTTTTCTGAAATTGAAGAAGCTATTTCGATTGGTGTTCATTTAAATATTGATAATCTATCTACTTTAGAAAAATTCGGAAATAAATATGGAAATACTATTCCTATTTGCATTCGAATCAATCCTCACATCTATGCTGGCGGACACAATAATATCTCAGTTGGTCATATCGATTCAAAATTTGGAATTTCATTTTACCAATTAAAACATGTCGTTCGTATTGCAAAACATTACAACATCGTAATTAATGGATTGCATATGCATACAGGAAGTGATATTCTTGATCCAGATGTGTTTTTACGTGGAGCTGATTTATTATATGAAGCTGCGAATGAATTTGCTGATTTAACATTTTTAGATTTCGGAAGTGGATTTAAAGTTCCTTATAAAGAAGGGGATATAGTAACAGAAATTGAATTGATTGGAAAAAAAATTGCTGATTCATTTAGAAATTTCTGCAAAAATTATGGTCGTGAACTTGAACTTTGGTTTGAACCAGGAAAATATATCGTTAGCGAAAGTGGGAAATTAATTGTTCAAGTAACTATTATTAAACAAACGACTTCTACTGTATTTGTTGGTGTAAATAGCGGACAAAATCATTTAATTCGACCGATGTTTTACAATGCGTATCATAAAATCGAAAATTTAAGCAACCCAAACGGACAACCAAAATTATATTCGATTGTTGGTTACATCTGTGAAAGTGACACTTTTGGGTACGATAGAATGATTCCAGAAGTTCGTGAAGGTGATTTTCTTGCAATCCACAATGCTGGTGCTTATGGATTTAGCATGAGTAACCAATATAACGCAAGATTAAGACCTGCAGAAGTATTAGTTATTAATGAAGAACCAAAGTTAATTCGCAAAAGAGAAACATTAGAAGATATATTCAGAAATGAAATAATATTAGAGGACTAATCTGTATACTATAAATTGTAATCAGTATTAATAAAAATTCCTTAAATTCGCCTACAAATTATAAAACGAAGAATGACTCCAAAGTTTCACTCACTTAAGATTTCTGACATTCGAAAAGAAACTGAAGATACAGTTTCAATAGCATTTGAAATCCCAACTGATTTAAGATTAGATTATTCATTTAAACCAGGACAATATTTAACATTAAAAGCCCTAATTGACGGTGAAGATACTCGTAGATCATATTCACTTTGCTCAGCTCCTCATGAAAATGAATGGAGAGTTGCAGTTAAACAAATAGAAAATGGAAAATTCTCTACATACGCAAATAAAAAACTAACGATTGGCCAATCATTAGAAGTAATGACTCCAACTGGAAATTTTCATGCGGTTATTGAAAACAACAATTCGAAATCGTATGTTTTATTTGCAGCTGGAAGTGGTGTTACACCTATTTTCTCTATTGCAAAAACAGTTTTAAACGAAGAGCCAAATAGCAATATCACATTGTTTTATGGTAATAAAGGATTTAATTCAATCATCTTTAGAGAAGAAATTGAAGCGTTAAAAAATGCTTTCATGGATCGTTTGAGAGTTGTTCACGTTCTTTCAAGAGAAAGTCTTGGTAACAAAATTCAGAAAGGAAGAATTGACTCTAAAAAAATTGAAGAATTATATAAAGCCTTTTTAGATGAATCAACAGTTGATGAAGTGTTCGTTTGTGGACCTGAAGAAATGATTCATAGCGTGAAAGACTTCTTTCATTCAAAAGGTGTAAACGATAAAAATGTTCATTTTGAATTATTCTCAACTTCAGCTACTAAATCTAAAGTTGTGAAAAAAGAATCTAATCAGCCATCTTTTGCCTCAATGGTTAAAGTGATTATTGATGGAGATTTAATTGAAGTAGCTATGCAATCTGAAGGTGAGTCAATTTTAGATGCAGCAACAAAAGCGGGTGGAGATTTACCTTTTGCATGTAAAGGAGGGGTTTGCTGTACATGTAAAGCAAAAATATTAGAAGGTTCTGCAAAAATGGATGTTAATTATGCATTAGAACCAGACGAAGTTGAAAATGGATATATTTTAACTTGCCAAGCACATCCAACAAGTCCAACATTAACTGTTTCATTTGACGATTAAAAATTATGGGATTATTCAATAAGCTTTTCAAAAAAGAAAACAACAAACAACATAAAGGATTTTATTCTTTAACAATTAATAAAATTGAAAAAGTAACTTCAGATACTGTAAAAGTAATCATAGATGTTCCTGCAGATTTAAAATCTACATTCAACTTTATTCCAGGTCAATACATTAATTTCTTAATTGAAATTGATGGAAAAGAGGAAAGACGTTCCTACTCTATTTGCAGCGGTCCAAATGAACCTTTAGCTGTTGCTGTAAAAGAAATTAAAAATGGAACAGTATCAGTTTGGTTTAATAAATCTGCTCAAGAAGGAATGGAAATAAACGTTTCAAAACCTGAAGGGAATTTTAAATTAGAATCATCAGCTAATACAATTGTGGCTTTTGCTGCTGGAAGTGGTATTACGCCAATTGTTTCAATTGCTAAATCGATTGAAAATACAGCAAAAAAAATGACTTTGTTTTATGGTAACAGAACAATTAATTCAATTATTTTAAAAAATGAATTAGATGCCCAAAATGCTGTTACTACGAAATACTATTTGTCAGGAGAAAAAGCAGAAGGTTACTCTGAAGGAAGATTGGATAAATCTTCAATTACTGAAGCAATCAAACAAAATTTAGAATTATTAAAAGCAGATGCCTACTTCTTATGTGGACCTGAGCAAATGATTGTAGACATTGTTGAAGTATTAAATATGTTTGGTGTTGCAAAAGATAAAATTCATTATGAATTATTTACTACACCAACCATTATGAAATCTGAAACTGAAGAAGCTAAAACTACTTTCAAAGGAGAAAGTGATGTTACAGTAATTTTGGATGGTGAAAAAATTAATTTCAAATTAAAATCAGACGGAAAACCAATTCTTGACATTCTTGACAAAGAAGGTTTTGATGCTCCTTATTCATGTCGTGGTGGTGTTTGTTGCTCTTGTAAAGCAAAAATTCTATCTGGAGAGGCAACAATGAAATTAAATTACGTACTAACTGAACAAGAAGTAAAAGATGGATATGTTTTAATGTGTCAAGCACATCCTGCAAGTGATGAATTAACAATAAGTTTCGATGCATAAAACAATAGTTGTTGTCGGCGCAAGTAGAGGAATTGGTAAAGCAATAGTTGAAAACTTAGCTCAAAATTCAAATTATAATATTCTCGCACTTTCAAGAAATTTGAAAGGCATGGAATCTTTAAATAAATTTGAAAATGTAAAGACAATAGAATTTGATTTAGATTGTCAAAATGTTCGATCTGAAGCTGAAAAGATTTTTTCTTCGCTTGGTAAAATTGACATTTTAATCAATAATGCTGGCAAATTAGTTAGCAAATCATTTTTAGAATTAACAGCAAAAGACATTGAATCTTGTTATCAAGTAAATGTAATTGGAGTAATCGAAACTGTTCAAGCAGCTGTTCCAAAAATGATTGAAAACGGTGGACATATTGTGAACATTAGTTCAATGGGTGGCTTTCAAGGAAGTGTGAAGTTTGCAGGTTTAGCAGCTTATTCTACTTCAAAAGCAGCAGTTTGTAGTTTTACTGAACTTTTTTCTGAAGAATACAAAAATTCAAAAATAATAATGAATTGCTTGTGTTTAGGAGCTGCTCAAACAGAAATGTTAGAAGAGGCTTTTCCAGGTTATGAAGCTCCAGTTTCTGCTGAAAAGATGGCTGAATACATTGCTGACTTTGCTCAAAATGCAAATCAATGGATTAACGGAAAAATAATTCCTGTTTCATTAAGTACACCGTAAGACTTGAATACTCAAAGAAGCAAGATATTAAGACTTTACTTCTAAATAAATCTTGTGTCTTGAATCTTGTGGTCTTAAAGTCATAAATCATATTATCAAAAATCTTGTTACTTTTCAAAAAAACTGAATTACATCTAAAAAGAATAAAACTTGTTTAATAAACGAAACATAAAATCTTTATCTGATTCTGAACTTATTCAGTTATCAAAAACGAATCAAAAGTACTTTGGTGAACTTTATGAACGTTACTTTGATTGTATTTTCCGTTTTGTTTTTAGACGTTTAGGAGGAAATGAAACCATTACTGGTGATTTGTCTCAACAAACATTCATGAAAGCAATGGTTAATATTTCGAAATATGAAGATCGAGGTATGCCATTTTCAAGTTGGCTTTATCGAATTGCTCAAAATGAAGTCAATTTATTTTTTCGAGAGAATAAGAAAGACTTTACAATTGAAATAGAAGAACGCCAATTTATTTGTATTTTAGAAGAAGCTGAAATTGGTTCTTACATGTCAATTGATGATCAAGAAAAATTAATGGAAATGATTAATAATCTTGGACAAGAGCAATTGGATTTAATTGAACTTCGTTTTTTTCAAGAATTAAGCTTTAAAGAAATTGCTGAAATTTATTCGATTACTGAAGCAAATGCTAAAATGAAAGTTTATCGAATATTAGAAAAAATGAACCTTAACTGGAAGGAGAAGAAATGAGAAAGTTTAGTGTAAATAAAGAGAAGAAAAATACAATCCCTACTGACGAACAAATTAGACGTCATAAGAATTTCTCGCGTCTTTCACACGACTACGAATTATTAACAAAACGACCAAAAAAACCTATTTACAAAGACCCTAAAAAGTTCTTTTACGTTATTATAGCAGGTATTATTCTTTATTTCCTCTTTTCTAAAAGATAATTTTTTGATATTTTTTTTGTAATTTCAGCATGAAAACTTTTTTGAATGCTAAAACCTAAGGGGTATTTAATGGTATTATTTTTCATCGTTCAAAACTTAACGATGGCTCAAGATATCCATTGGTCTCAATTCAATGAGAATCCTATTTTTCAAAACCCTTCAAACGCTGGAAATTTCAAAGGAGATTATAGATTTATCTCAAATTATAGAAATCAATGGAGAAGTGTTACAGTCCCCTTCTCTACGTTGAATTTTTCAGGTGATTTAAAATTAAATAAATTTCAAAACATTGGTTTAGGATTATTGTTTTTTCATGATGGAAGTGGAGATGGTAAGTTTAAAACAGTAGAATTTCAATCGAATGTTTCCTATAAACTGAATTTAACAAAAGATGAAAAACATGTGTTAAGAATGGGTTTAAATATTGGTGTTAATCACAGACAAGTAAATTTCAACTTACTCTCTTTTGACAATCAATACAATGGAATAAATTACGACCCGAATCTACCGACAAACGAAATCTATTCTTCACAACGAAATACTAATATATCAATTGGCACAGGTGCTATTTATGAATACAAAATCGATGAAATTCAAAAAATTTCAGGCGGAATTGGAATTTTTAATATAAATAGACCAAATCAAGGGTTTTACAATGAAACTATAAAAAGAGATATTCGAACATGTATTTCGTTAAAAGGAATAAAAAAAATAAATTATGACCTTAATTTACTTCCATCTATACAACTGAATTTTCAAGGAAAATATAAAGAAATTGTTTTAGGTTCATCTGCGAAATACACTTTAATAGAAAAACCTAGAGAATATCGTGCAGTTTATGCAGGACTTTGGTTTAGGAATAGAGATGCTATTATTTTAACAGCTGGAATTGATTATCAAAATTGGTTTGCAGGCTTAAGTTATGACATAAATGTATCCAAATTAGTTCCTGCAAGTAATTTAAGAGGAGGTTTCGAAATTTCCATTCGCTATATTATATTTAGTTTTAAACCCAAAAACGTAGTCCATAGAATATGTCCAGATTATATTTAACTTTTATCTTTTTCTTGACAACAACAGGGCTCTTTTCTCAAAATGAGCTAGGTAAATATTTGAAATTTGCAGAACAACAATTTAAAAAAGGTGATTACGTTTATGCGCTCGAATATTACCAAAAAGCAATGGAAATAGATTCAAATTCTGTTGTTATTCAATGGAATTATGCTGAATGTTTAAGGGCCTATAAAGACTATAAGAATGCTGAAACAGCATATGCTAAAGTCTATTCAAAAGAAGAAGGTAATATTTATCCAAATAGTTTGCTTTATCTTGGTTTGATGCAGAAACAAAATGGAAAATATGATGAAGCTTTAGAAACATTTAAAAAAGTAAAAAAGAAATTTTCAAAAGACAAAAAAGCATATATCTATTTAAAATCAAAACGTGAAATAGAGTCTTGTCTTTGGGCTAAGTCTAATTTCAAAGACACATCAAATTTTACAATTAAATCTCTACCAGAAACTATTAACACTAAAAATGCTGAATTTGGACATATAATCTATAACAATCTATTCATATTTTCTTCATTAAGACCCGATTCAATAAATGCAAACGAAGAGGTAATTGCAACTGAATACAAAACAAATATTTACTATTCAGAAAGAAAAGGTGTCGAACAAGAACAAAGTCAAAAGCTATTGGCTTTATTAAAAGAAAATTTAAATACTGGAAATGGAACATTTTCATTGGATGGAAAACGTTTTTATTTCAGCTTATGTGGAGAAGAAAATTATAATTATAGATGTAAAATTATGGTTGCAAGGTATGAAAATGAAAATTGGAGTAACATCGATTCTTTAGGTGAAGTAATTAATGAACTCGGATCAAACACTACAATGCCAAGTATAGCTTTAATTGACAACGTTGAAACCTTGATTTTTTCATCTGACCGAACAGGTTCAATTGGTGGATTGGATTTATGGATGAGTGAAATAAAGAATGGAAATCAATATTCGAATGCAAAACCTCTAAAAAGCTTGAATACAATAGAAAATGATGTTACACCTTGGTGGGATACTATTGCAAAGAAATTGTATTTTTCAAATTCTTGGAATGATGGTTTTGGTGGAAATGATGTCTTCTACTCTACTTATAATAATCAATTTGAAGCACCAATAAATGTTGGGCTTCCAATAAATAGTGCTGCAAATGATTTATATTTCTTCAAAGATTATGACACAGCATATGTTTCAAGTAATAGACTAGGTGTGTTATTCAGTAAAAATCAAACTTGTTGCTCAGATATTTTTCAATTAAAACCCATCATTGTAAAAAAACAAGAAATAGATTCAGTTAAAACTAAAAGTGAAACATTATCTGAATTATGTAAACGTCTACCTGTAACTCTTTATTTTCATAATGATGTGCCAAATCCTCGATCAAATGATAGTACAACGAAAGTTAATTACATTAATAGTTATACTGATTATCGACAGATGTTGGAACAATATCAAAAAGAATATTCGAGTGGATTAAAAGATCAAAAAGCTGAGGAAGCTAAAGAAGATATTGAAAGTTTCTTTATCGAGTATGTCGACCAAGGAGTAAAAGATTTGAGCTTATTTCGTGACTTACTATTCGAAGAGCTAGAAAAAGGAACTAAAATAAGAGTAACCGTAAAAGGGTTTGCAAGTCCATTAGCAAAAACAAAGTACAATGTTAATCTAACAAAAAGACGAATAGCCTCATTAGTTAATTATTTATATGAATACCAAAATGGTATATTCAAACCTTACATA